>JAGHDS010000093.1 GCA_021159845.1 Anaerolineae bacterium | reverse complement strand
GGCTATCGGTACTACGACAAGAAGGCGATCGAGCCGTTGTTCCCCTTTGGATATGGCCTTTCGTATACGACGTTTACCTACAGCAACCTGCGACTCAGCGCGTCTGAGATTGATGCGGGCGAGGCGCTTCGTGTCTCCGTGGATGTTCAGAATACGGGCACGCGTGCGGGCAAAGAGGTCGTGCAGTTGTATGTGAGCGATCCAGAGGCCAGCGTGCTGAGGCCGCCAAAGGAGCTGAAACGCTTTCAGAAGGTGTCGTTGGAGCCGGGCGAGACGAAGACGGTGACCTTCACGCTGGATCAACGGGCGCTTTCCTTCTTCGACCCAATGCGGAAGGCCTGGGTGGCCGAGGCAGGAGAGTTTGAAGTGCTGGTGGGAAGCTCATCACGGGACATCAGGGAGAGGGCCACCTTTACGCTGAAGGCGACGGCGGTCGCGCCCATCACCGATCAGTCAGCCCGCGAGCGATCACTGAGCATTGACACGCCGTTGGGCGATTTGCTGGCGGATGAACGGGTGAAGGCTGTGCTGGAGAAGCATTTGGGTCCCGTGTTGAAATCGCCGCAGATTTCGGGGGCGTTGCAGTTCTCGCTGAGGACGTTGGCCGGCTTCGTCCCGCAGATCCTCACTCCGGAGCTGTTGGAAGCGATCGAGGCCGATTTGGCAGCGTTGTAGGTGTGTTCCTGAGATCTAAAACCCCTCGAGTTTGACCTTTTGGGTGGCGGAAGGCACTGCCCTTCGCCACCCAAATCGACGTCGCGTAGGGGGCTTTGGTGTGATCTGGCACCGGGCTCAGGAGAAGAGCACCATAGCCAGCTTGTTGCGGTACTCTCGCGCCAGCGGGTCGTCGCCCAGCAGGTCGAAGATGTGGAGCATAGCCTGGCGGGCGCCATCGTCCCTGAACTTGCGATCGCGTTGCACGATCTCCAGATAGTGATCCAGCGCCTCTTTGTACTTCCCCTGCACGGTGAGCAGGCTGGCCAGCTTGTAGCGAGCTTCCAAATCAGTCGGGTCCTCGGCGATGCGGGCTCGCAAAGTGGCCTCGTCCGCATCGCCGACCTCGCGCAGCAGGGAGATCTCCTGGCGGAGCCGGCTGGCCTCGGCGCCCTCCGGCGTGGCGGCTGGGACTTTCTCTAGTATCTTCAGCGCCTCATCCTCTCGCCCCTGTTCCAACAATACCTGTCCGAGTCCCAGTAATGCGCCCGGGTGGTCCGGGTTCTGAGTCAGTGCCTCGCGGAACTTGGCCTCGGCTCCAGCGAAGTCCTTGGCGCGTAGGAGTGCCCGTCCGGCGGCGACCTTCAGGTCTATTTCGTTGGGGATGATCTGCTCGATGAACCTGCGCACGTTGGGCTGCGGCTGGGCGCCCACGAACTCCGCCACCACCCGGCCGTCACGAAAAGCCTTCACAGCCGGGATCCCCTGGACGCCGAATTGCATAGCCAGGCGTTGATTCTCGTCCACGTTGAGTTCAGCCAGGATGAAACGGCCGCTGTATTCGCGTGCCAGGGTTTCCAGGGTAGGGCTCAGGATGCGGCATGGTCCACACCAGGGCGCCCAGAAGTCGACGACAACGGGCACTTCATAGGATCGCTCGATGACTTCTTTCTGAAACGTGCGCTCATCGACGTCGATGATGACCTGATCGGCTACGGACGCTGTTGTCATGACATTCCCCCTCTAGTCGGCTGCTTGTGGTCTAATTATGAAAGCTTGGACACATCCTTCATCGCTCATGCGTCCCACGTACACGGTTGCCTATTTTACTCATTCCGCGGGCGGATGCCAAGTTACGATGATGCCCATTAAACATATGAAATCTCACAACTTTATCTTATCTGTGGAACACGAACCGAGGGCATGGGGAGGCAATGCGGTTACCGTCCATCGCCTGCCTGGAGGAGCGCCTGGGCCAGCCGACCCCACTCCGCCAGCGTGAGCGTCTCCGCCCTGCGCTTGGGGTCGACCCCGGCCGCCTGAAGGGCTGCCGATATCTCCTCCGCTGGCTGTCCCAGCCCCGCGATGAGGGCATTGCGTAGTTGCTTGCGTCGTTGGGCGAACCCGGCCCGGACGATGCGGAAGAACGCGTCTATATCGTCCACCGGGACGGCCGGCTCCGGGCGGCGGCGTAGCCGTACTACGGCCGAGTCCACTTTGGGTGCTGGGTAAAATGCACCGGCGGGGATGCGGTCGACGATCTCCGGGGTGGCGTAGAATTGGACGCTTACTGCGAGCAGGCTCATGTGCGGCGGCCGGGCTGCGATCCGGCGGGCGACCTCTTGTTGCACGGTCAGCACGGTGAGCTCGGGCGGGACGCGGGCTTCTAGCAGGTGGCGGATGGCCGCCGACGTGATGTAGTACGGCAGATTGGCGACGGTTTTGTATCGTGGTGTCTGTTTAGGGGATGAGGTGGGAGCGCTCTCCACTAATGCCGTCGGGTCAAGGGAGAGGATATCGCCGTGGATGACGTGGACGTTGTCGAGCCCGGTGAGCGTCTCCTCCAACACGGACAGCATACGGTCGTCTAACTCGACGGCAATGACGTAGCCTGCAGCTTCCGCCAGGCGGGTGGTCAGCGTCCCCAGGCCGGGGCCGATCTCCAGCACGACATCCTCGCGTGTCAATTCTGCTGCCGCTACGATGCGTTCCAGGTGCGTGGTGTCTACCAGGAAGTTCTGCCCCAGGCCCTTGCGTGGTCTTAAATCGAATCGCCGCAGGATCTCGTGGATGTTCATATGCGCTCTCCGGCCTGAGTATAACACAGGAGTGTGCATATCCATAGACGTGTCTGGTAACTGTTTCGAGAATAGAATCGGTGAGCGCTGATGACGCAGAAAAGGCCGATCTACGCAGATGAAAGGGCAAAATCTGGATGATCCGTGAGGATCTGCGTACATCAGCGTCATCTGCGTTCTTATGCTCATCGGTATCGACCATCCATTTTCATCGTTATGCGGTGTGCCACCGCTCATGGCGACTGTTCCGTAAATAGAATGGGTGAACGCCGATGACGCAGAAAAGGCCAATTTTACCCCAACGGTGAACAGCTACTCGGATATCGGGCTTTGACCGGCATACGCCTGGGTGATATACTCGATTTTAGAGGCTTGAGAGATGGCGCTAGCTGGGGGTCCTGAAGCCTGCGAAGAGGGCCAAGGCACCCCCGGCCGTCGCGCTTAGAGGTGAGCATCATGGCACCCGAAAGGCACCTGCTACGGCCACTCCGGGCACCCAGCCGCATTATCACACCAGGCCGAATGGGTCAACGCCTCCCTCGCCGGCTGTTCGTGATCGGCCTGGATTGCGCCGAGCCGTCCCTGGTATTCGAACGGTGGCGAAGTGAGCTACCCAACCTATCTCGATTAATGGCAGGCGGAGCGTACGGACGCCTGCGTAGCTGTCATCCTCCCATCACGGTGCCTGCTTGGTCCTCCATGCTGACGAGCAAAGATCCCGGACAACTAGGCTTCTACGGATTCCGCAATCGCGTGGACTATGGATATGGGGAGATGATCGTCGCAGGAGGGGACGCGGTCCACCATGACCGGGTATGGGACATCCTCAGCCGCGTCGGGCGGCGAAGCATCGTTATCGGCGTTCCCCAGACATATCCCGTGAGGCCACTGAACGGCATCATGGTTAGTGGTCCCTTAACGCCGGGTGTGCAGGTGGAATACACATACCCGGCCGGGCTTAAGCGGGAGATACAAAACCTCGTTGGAGAATACGAGTTCGACGTGCGCGATTTCCGCTCCCATGACAAGGAACGATTACTACGCGACATCTACCGAATGACAGAGAAGCGGTTTACGCTGCTCAAACATCTCATCCGCTATGAGCCTTGGGATTTCTTTATGTTCGTGGAGATCGGCGTGGATCGCATTCACCATGCCTTCTGGCGCTTCATGGACCCGGAGCACCCTAAGTTCGAGCCTGGCAATCCCTTCATGAGTGCGGTACAAAACTACTACCGATATATTGACCGAGAAATCGGCCACCTGCTGGGGTTACTGGATAATGATGTCGCGATCATCGTCGTCTCAGACCATGGAGCGCAGAGGATGGATGGTGGCTTCTGCGTTAACGAGTGGCTTGTCCAGGAAGGGTACCTCGTACTGAAACGAAAGCCTGCAGGGATCGTAATGTTAGAGCAATGTGAGGTAGATTGGAGCCGGACGAGGGCGTGGGCCTCAGGTGGCTACTATGGTCGGATATTTCTTAACGTCAAAGACCGCGAGCCTCAGGGCATTATCCCCATGAGCCGCTATGAAGAGGAGCGGAACATCCTCAAGGAGAAATTAGAGGCTACCGCTGACCACCTCGGAAGG
>JAGHDS010000448.1 GCA_021159845.1 Anaerolineae bacterium | reverse complement strand
GTCCATCCCGGAGCCATGATCAATGTGCCGATGAACAAGGCCGGCATCCACAACCCGAGCATGACGAGCAGGAACGCAGGCCCCCAACTCACGGTGAACAGCAGGCTGGCGAACAGTACAGTGGGAAGATTCTCCCACAGCTGCCTGACTGTCAGCCGTACATAAGTGTGCTGACTCAAACGCTGTGGTCCCTCAGATGCTGCTGATGCATCGTGGGAGTTCCACTCGTTCCTCATGCCTTCAGCCCGGTCAGAGCGATCCCCCGGATGACGAAGCGCTGAGCCAGCAGGAAGAATAACAGCACTGGGAAGATAGACATCATGATCCCCGCCAGGACGTGCGCCCGGTTGCCCATGCCCATATAGCCCTGCAGGGTGACCAGTGCCAGGGGGAAGGTCAGCTTATCCCATGATCTGAGAAAGAGCAGTGGACCGTAGAAGTTATTCCACGACCCAAGGAATGTGAAGATCCCTAAAGCGGAAAGTCCTGGGCCGACGAGTGGTAACATGATGCGCCAGAATATTCGGAAGAACCCAGCCCCATCGATCTTGGCCGCGTCCATCAGATCTTCCGGCAACGTGAGGAAGAACTGGCGCAGCAGAAACACACCAAAAGCGCTGGTCATGCCGGGCAAGATCAGCGCCCAGTGGGTATCCATGAGGTGCAGCGACCGGATGATGATGAAGACCGGCACCGTGGTAACCTGCGCTGGCACCATCATGGAGGCCAGAAATAAGAAGAAAAGGGTATCCCGCCCGGCAAACCGCAGCCGGGCGAAGGCAAAGGCCGCGAGAGAACACGTCAGAAGCTGGGAGGCCGTCACGATCAACGCGATCTTCAAGCTGTTCCAGAAGAAAAGCGGAAAGTCGATCTTCTCCGACCTGATAACAGCCAGATAATTATCCCATCGCCATGCGGTGGGGAGGAAATCCGGCGGAAGTTCGAACGATTCACCTGGGTTGCGCAGTGAAGTGGAGAACATCCACATGATCGGAGCGATTTCAATGACGGCCATAGCGATGAGCAATGCCCATACAACCGCCTCGCCGACGTAAAAGCCGACACGGCGTGCCGAAAGGCCCTCTAGCCGTGCTTTTCGTTCTGCCATAGATGTACTGGTCATCGAATCATCCCCACTATAAATCCACTATAATGCCAAATCCCCTTACTCGTAATGAACCCACTTGCGGCTCGCCCATAATTGGAGCAGCGTCATAGCCACCAGGATGACAAGGAGCGACAATGCCACAGCGGATGCATATCCCATCTCATACCGTTTAAAAGCCATTTCGTAAATGTACATCGCAATGGTGCGCGAGGCGTCACCCGGGCCGCCCTCAGTCAACACATACGCGTTATCGAATATCTGGAAGGCGCCAATCAATGAGATGACAATACAGAAAAATGCGGTAGGCGTGATCAATGGTAGCGTGATATAACGGGTGAGCTGCAACCGCCCCGCGCCGTCGATCTTGGCCGCCTCGTAGAGGACCTCCGGGATGCCCTGAAGACCAGCCAGGTAAAGCACCATCAGGTAGCCACAGCTCTTCCATACATCGTACATGACCACCGATGGAATAGCCCACCGTACGCTACTAAGCCAGGGAACAGGCGAAAGACCGATCTGTTGCAACAGATAGTTAAGGATGCCCCGGTCCTGTGTCAAGATGAACCGCCATACCACGGCTAACGAGGCCGTCGTTGTCAGAACGGGGAAGAAGAAAGCCGTCCTGAGAAGATACCTGAGCACCCCGGGCATCTTGCGATTCACCCCCATAGCCAGTAAGAGGCCGATCACATTATTCAGCGTAGTTGCCCCAATGGTGATGAGCAGGCTATTCCGGTAACATGTGAACATACGCTTATCATGCAACAAGCGCGTGAGGTTCTCCAGGCCAACCCAGTGGGGGGGCGCTAACAGTGAATAATCAGTGAATACCAACACGACAGAGGCCAGAATCGGTATGATCAAAAAGACAATCAAAAAGAACATCGCGGGTGATATGAAAAGGTACCCGGCAATGGCCTCTTGCACCCACGTGCGCATCGAGCGCTTCATCGCCGGAAGCGCGGTTGCAGGTTCACCCGGGAAGCGACCCACTTTCATACCGGCCATATCTCCTCCGTTGCGGTTAGAATGATGAGGGTAACGAAGATCACAGCATCCGGCTCAGAGGGTATGCTTCAGTTCGCCAGAGGGATCATCAGCGGCAGCCTCAGGGCTGAGGAGCGAAGGCCCCCAGCGCTTGTTACAGGGGCTGGATATCCTGGGTGGGACATCCAGCCCCTATGTGAAAGGAGAGACGCGCATCAACGACACGAGTCAGAACGAGCATCTCATCGCGTTCGGGCGATTACTATTCCCCGACCAGTCTTCAGCCTCCCCGGATGTAACGGAAAGCCGAGACGGACACCCGTTCCATCCTAGTGGCAGGCTCATCCGACTCGGAATGGCTCATCGCCCATCTTATCTTTCAGCTTGTCCATCTCAGCCTGGAGCTCCTTATGCGCCGCCTGGACTGCCTCTTCCACAGTGACCTCGCCGTTCCATATACCCTGGTAATGCCGATCAAGCAACGGCTCGATGATATTGAAGTTGGGCGGCGAGACGACGGTATCCGCGTAGTCCAGCGACTCGTAGAAGATCGCCGTGTTCGGTGGGCCATACTCCTTGAACTCGGGGGTCTCGGCTACCGAGCGGAGGGTGGGGATGTTGCCACCAAGCTTCACCATGTCCATGGATGCCTCAGGTCCCGACAACAACTTCAGAATCGTCCATGCTTCGTCGGGATGCTTGCTGGATGTTGTCATCCCCCAGCCATCCGTGCCCGCAACCGTCCGCAGTGGGCCGGATTTATGCGGTTGGTACTGTAGATCGTATGTCTCGAAGCCCGCGTTCATCGAGCCGCCGATGCACCATCGCCCACAGGTTCGCATCGCCAGGTGTCCCGAATGGAACTGCCCCCACTCATCCCAACCGGCCGGGTTCGGGGAGACCTTGTATTTCAGGATCAGATCTGCCAGGAATTGAAGCGTCTCGGCGATCTTCGGATCAAGCATGTTCGAATCGCGCCAATCTTTGGTCAGGGGGCTGGTGCCGTTGACGAAGTACCAGGCACACATTCCAAACATGCCTTGTCCCCAGAACGAATAGGCATACAGATCATCCGCTGTGCCCTTAACGTCGGCGACCTTCGTGGCAACCGCCAGGAAGTCATCCCATGTCCAGTCCGGCGCTGGAGGATCGATCCCCTTCTTCTTGAAGATTTCCGTATTGTAGTACATGACCATGTTGTTCCACGAGAAGGGGAACTCCATCTGCCGTCCCTTCCATTTGAGCATGGAACGCAGCAATGGGTGGGTGTCATTCATCAACATATCGTTGGCCTCAGGGTCCGCATCGAAGAATGGATCGAGCGGGCGAAGCACCTTCGTCGTTGATAGCAGGGAGATGCCCTCCACGGCGATCATCACCAGATCCAATTGCTCGCCCCCGGCGATCCGCGTGATAACGAGGTCCGCGTAGCCTGACCATCCTCCCGGCATATCCGTCTGCCCCACCTCGAGTTCGATGTTCGGATATCGTTCCTTGGCTCGCTTCAATGACCCATCCCAGGTTTGTACGCCCATCTGAGATGTTGCCACGATTTTGACCGGCTTGGCGGGGGCCTTCTTGGGAGCCTCCTTCTCTTCTTGTGGTTGAGGGGCAGCCTGAGGCACTCCGGCACATGCTGCGACCAGCGCCCCCGTCAACGCCGTGGCAGAGAGGCGCAGCATCTCTCTTCGACTCATCTTGCGATCGAGGGAAAAATCTTGCCCTGCCATTTTCTCTCCTCCTAGTCTAAGATCATACACTTGGCCCCCCAGGCCTTCTACAAGCTGTATCCGCGCGCGAAGCAATTCAGGTGTCCTGGAGGTGCTATAACGGAAAACCGAGCAGCGACCGCCCGTCTATGCACAGACTGTATCTATTGCACCTATACGTCCTCTCCCGGTCCAGCAGGCAGATTGATTTCCAGGCACGCGCCAGGGAGATTCTCGTAGAGAAGCTTGCCATATATATCTCCTAGTCAGCCGGGTAGTGCTTTCTGATATCATCCCGTGCAAGATATCAAGGCGAGAGATTACGATTGCCAGCGAGCTGCTGCTCATTTATAATGATAATGTCGATTTTCTATTCGAAGGGCAACATTTGGCCCGATTTGGGACAAAAAAGAGACATGTTAACACGAGAGCAATTCCTGAAGCATCTACGAGGGGCACTAAACCACTTATACGATGACCCGGGCTATCTGCGCCGTTCCCCTCTGGCCGCCCTCCTCGGCGTGGCGGATCGGTTCGATGCCCCGGCGGCCCTACGACGTATCCTGATCGAGGCTATCGAGTCCCTTGAGCCTGCAGGAGACGAGCTGCCACAATCTCCTGCCTGGCAGATCTACGGCGCCCTCTATTACCGATACGTACAACAGCTGAGCAGACAACAGGTCGCCGATCAATTAGGTATCAGCACCCGCCAACTGAGCCGGTGGCAACGTGCGGCTTTGGAGACTTTAGCTGACGTGCTTTGGGAGCAATTCGACTTGGAGGCGAACCCTCCCAATGAGCCGAGGAGCGCGTTAAAGCGGGAACCCACAACAGCTCCCACCGTGGATGAGGAATTGGCCTGGTTGAAAGAAACCCCAGTAGAAGTCCCCGTAGAGCTTCGCCAGACGGTGCTTTCCGTACTGGGCCGGATCCAACCGTTGGCCGCCCAGTATAAGGTCCGCCTGGAGATAGCGCTTCCGGAGGACCTCCCTTACCTTGCTGTGCATCAACTTGCCTTAAAGCAAACCCTCCTGAACCTGCTCAGCGTGGCTATCCACCAAGCTCAGGATGGTACTGTCATTATCTTGGGCAGACGGCTGCACCAGGAAGTCGAGGTCGAGATCCAGTGTCGAAAAGCGCCTCCTGGGACGGTACCTGTCGTCAACAACGATCAGGCCAGTCTGGAGATGGCTCACTACCTGATGGACATGTACAAGGGCAAACTGACCTTGTTGAACGATGAAGAAAGATTCGATGCCAGGCTTGTAGTTCCCGCCTTGGAACAGCTACCGGTATTGGTCATTGATGACAACGCGGACACTCTGAGCTTGTTGCTGCGGTACGCCTCGAACACCCGATACCATCTCATCGGCACGGAAGACCCTAATCAGGTTCTGACCCTCGTTGAGAGATTCTCTCCTAAGATCATCGTGCTAGATGTGATGATGCCTCAGGTGGATGGCTGGGAACTGTTGGCCTTGCTGAAGCAGCACCCGCTCACCCATCACATCCCCATCGTCGTGTGCACCGTCCTCCCCCAGGAGGAGTTGGCCGATTCCCTGGGCGCTGACGGCTACGTACGTAAGCCGGTTAAGCGACAGGCCTTCCTGGCCGCTCTTGACCAGCAGGCCGAACGGCTGGGGTCAATATCTCACTGACAGCCTGGATGCAATCCAAAAGCGCGGGAGCGGGAAGCCCGCCACTGCGCATCACGGTTAATCTCTCACTCACCACGGGGCCGCCGGTCGGATCGCGACCGGAGACCACAATCGCCGGGATGTCC
>JAGHDS010000372.1 GCA_021159845.1 Anaerolineae bacterium | reverse complement strand
GTCCTGGAAGCAGGCGCAATAGAATACCTGATCAAGCCAGTGACACGCGCCGATCTAAGGGAAGCGCTCCAAACCGTTGATAAGCCCGTAAAACGGGTATTGGTCGTAGATGACGATCCAGATTTTCAGCAGCTCGTGTCACGGATGCTGCTTGCCTGGGACAGCACACTGGAGACCGTCCTGGCCTCTAGCGGGGAGCAAGCGCTAGAGGAACTGCACAGGGGATCGTTCGACGTGATGCTATTAGACGTCATGATGCCCGACATGAGCGGTTGGGAAGTGCTAGAACAAAAAGAGCAAGATGAAGCTATCAGAGACGTTCCGGTGATCCTCGTGTCGGCTCACGATCCTGCGGATGAGCCAATCAACAGTGATGTGCTACTGATCGCCATGAGAGACGGCCTATCGCCAGAGAAGTTATTGCGTTGCTCACTCCAGCTTTCGGCCTTGTTACTGGCGCCTAGTCAAGAACCCGATCCAACGCTCGTATGAATTCCTGACGTCGTACGGGCTTCGACAAGTAAAGTGCAGCGCCAAGTGCTAACGCCAGCCGTTCCTGTCTTACTACCGAGCAAACGATGATAGGTGTGCTTTTTGTCAGATCATGCTTGTGTAAGTCGGCCAACAACTTCCATCCATCCACGTCAGGGAGCATAACATCCAGCACAATTGCATCAGGCGGAGAGCTTGCAACCGTCTCAAAGACCTTTCGCCCTTCTCGAACATGTATGATCTCATATCTCGTGCTTTGTACATATCGCTGGTAAAAATGAACCAGATCCGTATTGTCGTCCACGACGAGCACCGTGGCTTTGCTGGAAGGCAGGAACGTCAGCTCAAACGCAACTTGTTTGCCTCGCACATCTATCTCAACCGATCCACCCAGAGTCATCAAAACCTTTCTGATGAACTCGTTCTCAGGGGGCGTTGCAGCAACTGGGTTTCCCGCAATGGTGACCTTGACGCATCCCGCTTCCAGCCTAGCACCCAGCACGATCTGCCCACTTGACATGGATCGTGCCAGCGTCTCCACTGCAGTGATCAGTATTTGGTGCAGCACTGACGGGTGAGCCTTTACAGTGAGGCCAGATTGTACTGAGGCCATATGCAATTTGACGGAACGCTTCAAGATCAGGGAATCCCCAAGTGCTATCACCTCTTGAATCGCCCGCCCTACATCCGCTATCGTGCCAGGAGCGCTCCGTTGCAAAGAGATCAATTCTTGTTGCAGCTGATCACTCCACGCGGTTAATTGACTGCCCTCTTCATTCGTTTCCACTGGCAGGAACTCATCACCGACATGATCGGCCACTAAGGATACTCCTCGACTTTGCTCCCAGATCCAGCGAGCCAAGAAATGCACCGCCTGTCGCTGCTGACGACGAAGATGGCGAGGCGTGATTCCCAAACGCAGAGCGGTCTCTTTCTGCGTCAGCTCCTGAACATACCGATAGTGCAATAGATCGTAGATGCGCCTGATCCGTGCTGTCGGTGGCACGTCTGGCGCCGGCTTGAGCTTCTCGATCGCCTGTACGATGGCGCGTCGCATTGACCCCGCTGACGGCGGTTGCGTGTACCCCATCAACCTCCACAATAACTCAGGCGGCTGATAAGCGGGATCGTAGAGATGTATTAGCGCCTCCTGCAGATATTCTTCAAACTCCTCAGAAGCTTCCATTGTCCTACCTATGTCCTCCCAAGGCCCGCTCCCAACCCTTGTTTGTAGCCTCGTAAGGCGCGATACTGAAAGAGCAAGCAATACCGCATGTGAATTATACCATACCCCCTTGCTTCTTGTTTCGAAATCGGATATCCGGCTCGTAATAAGCAAGAAGCAATGCTTGCTCATCTCTCAACAGACGAAGGAGGTGCCAATGGAAAAGAGTTTACGGATAGGATACGCTTCCAGTAAACGAGGATAGGGGCATGATATCAATGAGCCCAGGTCACGTAATAGTTGGAGGGAGGACTGATGATAGAGAATAGCAAGAACAGGACCTATACTCGCCGCGAGGTGTTGCGCATGGCTGGCATGAGTGCGGCAGTTTTAGCACTGAGCGCCTGTGCCGCACCCGCTACTCCAGCGCCAGAGGCGGCGCCGAAAAAACCAGCCCCAAGCAAGGAGAAGGTTCACCTTCGCATACAGATGGACCCAGACTACGAGAAACCGGTCGGCGACCTCTTCCTAAAGAGCCACCCCGAGGCAGAGATCGAGTACGTTTCCGTCACAGGCATTGATCACGAGGAGGTAGCCAGCAAGATCCTCTCGATGGTGGCCGCAGGCCAAATCCTCGACCTTGGCTATGCCGCTACCGAGGCTACCCAACTCTATGCCGGGCAGGGGCTGGCGGAGCCCCTCGACGAATGGGTCAAGCGTGATGCGGATGAGCTGAAGGAATACTTCGCCGATGTGCACCCCTCTCTGGTCGAAGCCATGATGTGGGAGGGCAGCCTTTACGAACTACCCTTTGACTTCAACGCCGCCAATCTCTATTTCAACACGAAACTGGTAGCCGAAGCTGGCTTCGAGCATCCTCCCCAGGATTGGACGAAAGATGACTTCTACAAACTCGCCAAGGCTATCACCAAGAAAGGCTCTGGCGGTGAGACCGAAGTCTTTGGCTATGGCTGGACCAACCGGCTGTGGGGCAGCTGGATGCCCTGGATCTTCGTCAACGGTAGCAACCTGCTGGTCGAGGAGAGGGCGCCTGGTGGTGAATGGCTATGGGAGACCTTCTACAAGGATGATCCAGCCGCCAAGGGACGCAGTGGTGGCTGGCGCTGGACGGCGCCCAAGGCCAATGACCCGGCCAACGTGGAGGCCTTAGAGTTCATGGTTCAGCTGTACAAGGAAGGTATTACCCCTGCTGTCGAAATGGGCGGCGGTGAGACATTGAGCGGGTTCTTCGGCACTGGCAAGCTGGGCATGATCCCGGCAGGTGGCTTCTGGGTCGGCCACCTGAAGAACGCGGGTATGAAGCGCGGCGACTACGACGTGCAGTTGTTCCCCAAATGGAAGACGCAGCGTCATCAGTTTGGCACCGCTGGCCTGTGGATCTTCACCAAGTCGAAAAACAAGGACCTGGCTTGGGAATACAGCAAGCTGCGGGTCAGCAAAGAAGCTATGGCGATACACGGATGGTATAATGGCACAACGCTTACCACTCCCGTCCGACGTTCCATGCTAAATGAGGAACGCTTTGCTGAGACAGGCCCGGAGCACTGGCAGGTGTTCTATGACACCCTGGATAAGCACCCAGACACTGCTCCTATCCCGGCACCTCCCGTCTCGAACCCGATGACGACGCTCTTCACCAGCTATACAGCCAAAGCTATGTCTCTCGAGATGACTCCGAAGGAAGCCCTGGACGCCATGCAGAAAGAGTTGGAAGACCTGTTCGCACGCTATCCGGATATGTATAAGAGGGAAACCTAGCGGGTCCTCGCTCACGTGAACGTTCTCTGGCGTCAAGTGGAAAACGCAGCGACACCACATTTTGTCACACAGCAAGCTGCATGAGCTGCACTGGCCGCAGCTGTAGGGAATTCCCCCTGCAGCTGCGGCTGTACTCAAGCGTAAAGAAGCCTCGCTTCAAACCGACGATTCTTACCGGGATCCCTGCTTCGCAGGAGAGAACCCTAACTCGTTCGCTAGAGACTTGGTTACGAAGATACCTGGGGGGTATTCGATGCAAGCAGCAACGCCGATGAGAGGCTCATCCGGGTGGCAGTTTTCTCCTATCGCATGGTTAGCCGAGGACACTCTGGCCGGCATAGCACGGCGCAGAGCTCTGCTTGGCTACCTTTTTGTGCTCCCTACAGTTTTGGGGATCCTCATCTTCACGGCTGGTCCGGTCGTTGTTTCCCTTGGGCTAAGCTTTTTCAAGTGGAACGTGTTTCAACCTGCAGAGTACGTCGGGTTTGTAAACTACCGACGGTTGTTTAACGATCTGCGCGTCTTTATAAGTTTCGTTAACACCCTTAAGTTTGTGTTGTTGGCTGTTGCACTGCAGATTGCCGTGTCGCTCTCGATTGCTCTAGCGGTCTCGCAGAGGATGGCCACCTGGCTGCGCTATTATTTCCGTACGGCTTTCTTCTTGCCATTATTAATGTCTGGAGCTGCCACTGGAGTCGTGTTGGGCTATATGCTGCATCGGGAGTTCGGCGTCGTTAATTACTATTTGGGGCTCTTAGGTATTCCTCGCATTCCATGGTTGAATTCGTCCAATTGGGTACTGTATACCATGGTCCTGGCATACGTCTGGCAGAATATGGGGTTCACGCTGGTCTTGTTCATCGGCGGCCTTAATAATATTCCCCCGGAGATTTTGGATGCAGCCGATGTAGACGGGGCCACGGGATGGCGACGGCTGTGGCACGTCATCCTTCCTTTACTTAGCCCTACCATGCTATTCGCCCTGGTGACTGGGATCATAGGTGGGTTGCAGATATTTGATATTCCCTATGTCATGACGCGTGGCGGCCCTGGCGATGCCAGCCGTACGGCTGTAATGGTGATGTACGAGTCCGCCTTCAAAAACATGGAGGTAGGATACGGCTCAAGTGTGGCTGTGATCCTCTTTATCCTGATTATGCTCGTCACGGCGATGCAGTTCTGGCTTAGCAAGCGCTGGGTCTTCTATCAATAACCAGGAGGGTTACATGCAATCCACGAGAATCTATGGACCACGCACGTTGCCAACGATACAGAGATGGGTAGAATATCTGCGTTACCGAGTAGTCCATTGGATCACTATATTGATCCTGTTGGCCGGCAGCGTTATCGTTCTGGCACCATTTGCCTGGACTATCGCCACATCTATGCGCCTACCGGCCGAGTCTTTCACCGTGCCGCCACAGTGGATTCCAACACACCCCGACTGGAGCAATTATCGGGAGGTCTTTCGCAAGATACCCTTTTGGAATCAGATACTTAACAGTGCCGTCGTGGCTATCAGCGTGGTAATCGGCCAACTGGCCACGGCATCTCTAGCCGGTTATGCTTTTGCCCGCCTTGAGTTTCCCGGGAAGTCCATTCTATTCTGGCTCATCATGGCGACTATGATGATCCCCCTTCAGGCCACCATAATCCCGGTTTTCGTGTTGATCAGCAAATTGGGATTGCCCGACACGCTGGCATCCTTAATTCTCCCCTCATTGCCCACAGCCTTCGGTACATTCCTGTTACGGCAATACTTTCTACAGGTTCCCAAGGAGTACGAAGAGGCAGCTATGATCGATGGCGCTGGTCAATGGTGGATCTTCAGCCGAATATACCTTCCCCTGGTGAAGTCGGGGCAGGCGGTTCTTGCCGTCCTGACCTTTAATTACTACTGGAATGAGTTCTTCCGACCACTGATCTTTCTAACCTCAAAAGAAAGGTTCACGATTCCCCTCGGCTTGAACGACTTGAAGGGCTACATGATGACGGGCAGCATTTCCGTAGTTCTGGCTGGCGTTGTCCTGTCCCTCATCCCGGTGATGTTTGTCTATCTGCTCGGTCAGCGGTTCCTCATTGAAGGTATCATGATGGGCGGGCTGAAAGGCTGATCATGCTCACCTACAAGCTCACTCGTCGCAAAATGCTAATGACGCTCGGCCTGGGGATGACCAGCATGTTGCTGGCCGCTTGCATGCCCGTCGTTGCGCCGACGAACCAGCACACCAAGGAGGGGCTCATGACTCAACTTGGAGAACAAGCAAAGGCACTCAGAGCAAAGCTGGCAAACGACCCACATCGCCCTCAGTATCACTTCCTGCCGCCAGCCAATTGGATGAACGATCCCAACGGCCTGATCCAATGGGAGGGCCAGTACCACCTGTTCTATCAACATAATCCTAAAGCACCATACCCCGAGGCCATACACTGGGGACATGCTGTTAGCGAAGATCTGGTGCACTGGCGCGACCTGCCCATTGCATTGGCTCCCACACCTGACGGCCCTGACAAGGACGGCTGCTGGTCGGGCTGCGCCGTCAACAACGATGGCATCCCCACTCTAGTCTACACTGGCGTCTTCCCCCAGGTGCAGTGCATCGCCACTAGCGCCGACGGTCTGATCACCTGGCAGAAGGCTCCCGAGAACCCGGTCATCGCTACACCGCCTCCAGGCCTGGATGTCACAGGTTTTCGCGATCCATGGGTGTGGAGAGAAGGGGATACCTGGTATGCTATCATCGGCTCGGGCATCAAAGGCGTCGGGGGAACTATTCTGCTCTATCGCTCTAACGACCTGATCCACTGGGAGTACATGCATCCAGCCTGCATCGGCAACAAGGACGAGACAGGCACCATGTGGGAATGCCCCAACCTTTTCCCGTTGGACGGCAAGCATGTTTTGCTCATCTCGCCCGTGCCACTGCGTAAGACGCTGTACCTTATCGGCACATACGCCCATCATAAGTTCATCCCAGAGTCCTACGGAACGGTCGATCCGGGCGGCCATTTCTACGCTCCCCAGACCATGTTGGATGATAGGGGACGCCGCCTGATGTGGGGATGGCTATGGGAGGGACGCAGCCGTGATGCTCAACTCGCCGCCGGCTGGGCCGGTGTCATGTCGCTACCACGGGAACTCTTCGTGCATTCGAACGGCCAGCTAGGGATGAGACCCGTGCCCGAACTGAAAGCCCTACGCGGCGATCACCAACGAGTCGCCGAGATCGACATCCAGCCGGATGCAACCAACCTGCTCAAGGGACTGGGGGGTGATTGCCTGGAGATCAAGGCAACCATCGAACCCGGCAATGCCACGGAATTCGGCTTGAAAGTGCGTTGCTCCCCCGACGGCGCCGAACAGACCCGGGTCGCCTATAATCGGGGAACCCAGCAGCTCACCATCGACCGAACGCGGTCAAGCTTGAGCCTGACGGCCAGCCGCGACACCTACGGAGGGAAGCTTTTCCTTGCTGATGGCGAGCCTCTGCAACTGCACATCTTCCTCGATCGCTCCGTACTGGAAGTGTACGCCAACGGCTATTTCTGCATCTCAAGCCGTATCTACCCGTCGCGGGCTGATAGTCTCGGGCTTGATCTATTTGCTCAAGGCGGAATGGCCAGGCTAGGCTCGATGGACGTCTGGACGATGCATTCCATTTGGGATAGCAGAGGATAGTACAGGTGTACGACACGCATCGATGTCCATGTACGCTGCCCGGATGCCCGGCGAGTGGGGCTTGATTCGACTTGTGGTGGCAGTGCAGTGGAACTGCGCCGCCACTGTACAAGGACGTGACGCGGCTAATTCCTCTTACTCCTGATGGCCCCCGGGGAGAAACCCTGCTTCTCCGAGAAGCCGGGTTTCTCTTCCCACTTGCGGCTCACATCCCATCACTGGTTTGAAACGCCCCCTACCGCTTGCGTAATCATTCACTGTTCTCCCACTGGGCCCCATTGACACTCGGTGAGCGATGTGGGGGAGGGCCAATAAGCCCTCGGCTCGTTTGGCTGCAGGACACGCAACTTCGTGAGGCTCGATGTGCGAGGATGCAGCGCAGCTAGCCCCTTTTACCCCAACGGTGAACGGTCACCGAATTTAGCACCCATTCACCTCTCTCCTGGAGCGTGGCGCGAAACTTATGTTTTCATCCCCTGTCCTCAAAAGTTTGAGCCTGTGAGGTGGCGAAGGGCAGTGCCCTTCACCACTCGGAGACCTTGTTTACCCCAACGGTGAACAGTTACCTCTTTTGGTCAGCTTGATAGGTTATGGTACAATGATATTACATTGAGGAATGCCTCATGATTGGTTTGCTCGTCGGGTGGGCGTTCCTTTCCTTAGGTCTTGGCTAAGTCATGGTCGCAGGCTTGCCGACTATAAAGGATATGTGAGACATGCGACCAACAGGTTTTGATAGCGCCGAGGAGTTTGAGATATTTCGTGAGTGAGAGTCGACACCATAATCATAACAGTCACAAGGGGAAGCGTCATTGGCGGCGGATGGATTTACATTTGCATACACCGGCATCCGCCGATTGGGCCGAGCCCGGCGTCACATTTCTGGACTGGTTGTATAAAGCGGAGACGCGCGGGCTGGACATCATAGCGATCACCGATCATAACACAGTGGCCGGTGTCGCCCGGATGCGGGAGGAGATCGAACGCCTGACATGGCTGGAGCAGCAGAAACGCTTGCGTCCTCAGGAACGGCGGGCCCTGGACGAGTACCGGCGGCTGGGCAATAAACTGCTTATCCTGCCCGGATTCGAGTTCACGGCCACGTTTGGGTTTCATATCTTAGGAATCTTTCCCCCAGAGACTCCAGTCCGAGAGTTAGAATACCTCCTGCTGAAGCTCAACGTTCCCCCCGATAAATTGGATGAGGGTTCCACAGAGGTGGGGCCTACAACGGATGTGTTGACCGCGTACCGGCTGATTCACGAGGCGGGCGGGCTGGTGATTGCGGCACACGCTAATTCCGCCAATGGCGTTGCCATGAGGGATTTCCCGTTCGGAGGCCAGACAAAGATCGCATATACCCAGGATCCTCATTTGCACGCGTTAGAGGTTACGGACCTGGAGAGCAAAAGCCGGCGAGCAACAGCGCGATTCTTCGATGGCTCCAAGCCAGAGTACCCTCGGCGGATGCATTGCATCCAGGGATCCGACGCCCATCGCTTGAATCGGAATTTAAAGGACAGGCGGCAGCTTGGCATCGGTGATCGCGTGACCGAGATTCTCTTGCCAGAAGTCAGTTTCGAGGCGATCAAGGCGGTGTTCGAGGGCAACGATTTCGCTCTCACGCGACCCTATCGTCCTACACGCGAGCCGTATGATCATGTCCTGGCCGCCCGTGAACAGGGGCCCAATATTGTGCAATCCTTCCATGAGAGTGCAAGCAGACGGGGTGGGCGGTTGCACGCCGTGTTGGCCGACGTGGTCGCTTTTGCGAATGCCCAGGGAGGCACGGTTTATATTGGCGTCAGCGGCACGCGCAAGGGCCCACCTGTGGGGGTGGATAAGCCCGAGGAAGTCATCGCCATGCTTAAGCAGGAGATACAGCGTAAGGTCACTCCGCCGCTGGATGTCACCGTGGATGTAATGGAGAGCCAGGGGCGTCCTATCGTTCGGGTTGTGGTGCCTGAGGGAAACGAGAAGCCTTATTGCCTGGATCAAATGCATATTTATGTACGACAGGAGGGCGAAACTAACCTGGCCGTTCGGGATGAGATCATTGACCTGGTCAGGCAATCAATGCAAGGGGTGGAGGGAACACCGACGCAAGGGAAGGTCGCCGAGGCTGCTCAGGAGGAGCATAAGCAGGAGGAGAGTAACGATCGGGTAGAGCCTCCTAAGGTGGGAGTGCAGATCCTGGCGACTGTGGAACGCAAGGGAGTCCTCTACCACACGTTGAAGGATCTGCGTAATAACCAGGTTGTGCAGAATGTGACCAAAGCGTCGGCCCGGAAGCTGTGGAATTATGCCATCAGCCAGCATGAGTCCAACGCCTTAAAGCCGGAAGATGTTACCTGGCGTGGAAATATCGGGCTGTGGCATCAACAGAAGCGAGCGGGTAAGCTTCGTTATGACTTGGTGCAGCGTATGCCCGATGGCTCGACCGAGGTGTACTATGGCGTGACGGAAGAGGGCATGGAGGGGCCTTGGCGGCAGTTCCTGCCGGAGGAGGAGTAGTCGTGGTTGAATGAGTCCTGGCCTTCAGAGTTGGGCAGGGGTCAGGTACAAGACGATGATGATGGCGATTCCCCATAGCACTACGCTGAGCAGTAGTGGAAGGTCACGGAATAATAGCTCGTCGGGCGCTCCGCCCAACCCGCGCACGTGGATCAGATATAAGTAGCGGAAAAGACCATACAGAACGAAGGGGACCGTTACCATCATCAGGTGATTGGGGGGTAAATTGGGGGCTGAGAACGTGTACAACGCATAGGCAATTACGGTCGTGCTGGTGACCAGGCCGATGAGCTGGTCCAGGAAAGCGATCGTATAGTGGTCCAGGATGGAGCGATGTAAACCGGCGTTCTCCGCAAGCAGCGTGATCTCGTGTCGTCGCTTGCCTAGCCCTATGAAGAGAGCCAACAGGCTCGTGCATACGTAGAGCCAGGGAGAGAAACGTTCGACGTGGACGGCGACCACTCCAGCCACGACGCGTAGTACGAAGCCAGCAGCGATCGTCATGACGTCGATGATCACGATGTTCTTTAGGGAAAAGGAGTAGGCCAGGTTCAGCAGCAGATATCCCAGGATGACCCAGCCCAAGGCGCTGCTCGTGAGGAATGCTCCTCCTGCTCCGGCGATGACCAGGGCGGCCGCTGCGATGATGGCCACGCGGGGGGAAAGCTGCCCGGAGGCCAGGGGGCGGAAGCGTTTCGTCGGGTGAGCACGATCTTTTTCCATGTCGGCTAGGTCGTTGATGACGTAGACCGCGCTGCTGATCAAACAGAACCAGAGAAACGCTTCCAGTGTGTGTATCAACGCTGGGATGTTCGTAAGCTTACCATCAAAAACCAGCGCCGCGAATACGAAGACATTCTTCGACCATTGCCGCGGCCTCATCGTTTTCAGTAACGCTCGGAAGAAGCTATCACTCCTCTGTTTCTCAGGCACCTCTTACACTTGCAGGGTTGCATTCTACGCTACTGGGTGAAGATCGTCAATTGTCGTGTTGTTCACGGGGGCATTCCAAATCGGTGGGGGGATGCGGGCGCAGGTACCGAAGGGGATGCCCGGATGATTTTGGGAAAAGAAACCCAACTCCTCTGAGGAGCCGAGTTTCCCCCGGTGTCCGCTACCGGGCGCTCGGTGGACGTCTCTTGGCTCGCCAGCTTGCTCAGATAACGGCCTTCATCGCTCATGTGGGGACGGGACAGGTCTGAAATTAGCTGTTTTCACCCTGTCACGGATTGCTTCGAGACCTCCTTCAATGCTCGTGCAGCTTGCCATAAAATGCACCTGCTGTTCACCGTTGGGGTAAGGGAATCCATTTGTAAGTGTATTGGCGACGCCTTGAAGTGGGTATGATGGCCCAGAAAGTGCGTTTGGATCTCGCTCTTGTGCGGCGGCACATGGCCAGGACACGGTCCCAGGCTCAGGCGCTCATAATGAGCGGAAGTGTGCGCGTGAACGGCCAGATAGTCGACAAAGCCGGAAAAGCCGTCTCGTCTGCGGACCGCATCGAGGTCACGAAGCGGTTGCCCTACGTGAGCCGAGGGGGAATCAAACTGGCGGCTGCTCTGGAGGCGTTTCACGTCGCTCCGTCCGGCTGGATCTGTGCAGATGTCGGGGCCTCTACGGGTGGCTTTACCGATTGTCTGTTGCAACATGGCGCCAGCCATGTGTACGCCATCGACGTTGGGTATGGGCAACTGGCCTGGTCACTACGTAACGATCGCCGCGTCACTGTGATCGAGCGTACTAATGCCCGATATTTACGCACCTTGCCGGATGATGCCAGGGTTGACTTGGTCACAGTGGACGTCTCTTTCATCTCGCTACGCCTGATCCTTCCTGTCGTCAAGGGGTGGCTGCGGCCTGGTGGGCGGGTAATCCCCTTGATCAAGCCTCAGTTCGAGGCCGGGCGTGAGCAGGTGGGG
>JAGHDS010000511.1 GCA_021159845.1 Anaerolineae bacterium | reverse complement strand
TCTGCGTCGTCAGCGTTCACCGATTCCATTTTCGAAGCAGAACGCAGATGAAGCTGATGCACGCAGACCCTCACGGACCATCTCGATTTTGCCCTTTCATCTGCGTAGATCGGCTTCTTCTGCGTCATCAGCGTTCACCGATTCTATTTTCGAAGCAGCAATTACCAAGAGGAACAGGTTTGCCACCAGCCAAGACATGTGGTACAATTCGGTTGCTAAAGACCGCAGCAGTGCAGAAAAGTGGGTTCCCCCCACTTTTCTTGTTGTAAGGGGTCTTTCATAGTGAGTAGGACGTGGAGCAAAGTATGAATAGCGAGTTGATCCGGGCCATTAACCAAATCGCAGCGGAGAAAGAGCTTTCCAAGCAAGTCATCCTGGAAGCAATCGAGGCGGCGCTGGTTTCGGCATATCGACGCAACTTCGGCTCCGCCGCCAACGTCACCGCGCGCATCAACCCCGACACAGGCGAAATCCATATATATGCTGAGCGAGAGGTCGTAGAGAAGATCACCGATCCCAAGACCCAAATCACACTGGAAGAAGCCCGTAAGATCGTCCCCGGCGCGGAGGTTGGGAGTAAAATCACCATCGAGAGCACACCGGAGAACTTCGGTCGCATCGCCGCCCAAACGGCCAAGCAAGTCATCTTGCAACGTATTAAGGAGGCCGAACGAGAGACCGTTTATCAGTACTTCGAGGAGCGCGTCGGAGAGATCGTCCAAGGCAGAATACAAAGCATCGACTATGCCAGTGGCACGGTGACAATCAACCTGGACCGGGCAGAAGGGACAATGACCAAAGAGGATCAAATTCCCACCGAGCGATACCGGCCCGGCCGAACGATACGTGCCCTATTGGTGGAAGTTCGTCGTGGCAACCGCGGCCCCATCATCCGACTCTCGCGAGCACACCGTAACCTGCTACGTCGCCTCTTGGAAAAAGAGGTCCCGGAGATCTTCCAAGGGAGTGTGGAAATTAAAGGCATCGCCCGGGAGCCAGGACAACGATCCAAGGTGGCCGTCGCGCCCCTCCAGCCGGGTGTGGATCCCGTCGGCTCGTGCGTCGGGATGCGGGGAATGCGCATCCAGGCCATCGTCAACGAGCTGGGCGGGGAAAAGATCGACGTTGTGGAATGGAGCCCAGACGTCGCAACGTTCATCGCGAACGCGCTCAGCCCGGCCAAGGTCACGAACGTGCTTCTGGATGAGTCGTCAGAGGGCCGCACAGCGATCGTCATCGTCCCCGACAAACAGCTCTCACTGGCCATTGGGAAGGAAGGCCAAAACGCCCGGCTGGCGGCCAAACTAACCGGGTGGCGAATCGACATTAAGAGCGAAACCGAGGCAGCCGAGGAGGGGCTGGACCGCCTAGCACTCCAACAACAGAGGCTCTTCAGGGAAGTTAAGGCCAGCGGAGAACGCGACCTGCTAGCAGTTGCCGAGGAGATCCTGCGTCGGACCAGCCAGGAGAAGGCCTCCCGGATCGAAGGTGCCGATAGTAGCCTCGAAGAAGCCCTGGAGATGGCGGCCAACCAAACCGCACCTACAGTGCCGATAGATGACCCAGCAGACGTAATCCCTCCGAACGAGGCCACATCTACGACCAAAGAGGCCGAGGAACAGACCATCGCGGAGGATGAGGAAAGCTCGACACTCGAGCCCGCGATCGCGTCCTCCCCGGTGGAGGACACCGCCGACGCCGAGGATGTGGAAGACTTCATCGCTGAGGATTTTGAGGATGAAGATGGCGAATTGGAAGAAGGCGACAAGAAACACAAGAAACGGAAGAAGAAACAGCGGCTGATTTACGATGAGGAATCAGGGCAGATGATTCCCATACGTCGCCACAAACGACCATCTTCACCTCAGGACTGGGAGGATTTCGACGAGGATTACGATTTCTAAGAAGTCAAGGGAAACTGGGGGCGTACAGGTTGTACGCCCCCCCGTGGGATCGTGCCAAACCTGATAGGAATAATCGAAAGTCTCCGGTGAGGTCCAGTAACTATGGCACGTCGCCGACATATTCCCCAACGCACTTGCATCATCTGTCGCAAAGTGCAGGACAAACGGGACCTGATACGCATCGTACGCACCCCAGAGGGAGAGATCGTCATCGACCCCACGGGAAAGCGTTCAGGTAGGGGCGCCTACCTGTGTCGCTCACAAGATTGCTGGCAGACGCTTCTGAGCACGAAAGGACGGCGCTTGGAACAAGCGCTGAAGGTCCGTCTCAACGAGGAGACGTTAGAAATGCTAAAAGCCTTCGCGGCGAGTTTGCCGCCCACCGATTCCGAGGACAATATAGGAGCCGGGAAAGAGACATCGGCTCGAGGTACGGCGCCATAAGATGGACGCCCTTCAAGTTAAGCGCACTATATCACTGAGGTCTGGGAAAAGGCCAGGCGAGGGAGTACGAGAAATGGAAGCGTAGGATACCAGGTTTCCACCCGGCTTCCCCTTCCTTACCTCGCACACGAATGAGCTGACACTCCAGGGCTTCTCGCCCACCCCACGGTCAGCGACTTCCCGGCCTCCCAGACAGAAAATAGTTGCCGGCATACGGTGCTCGCTTTGCTATGCAGAGCGGGCAAGCGTCGGGCTGCCACATGCCCGGCCGGCGGAAAGGAGAAGTAACAATGGCTAAGTTCACACGCGGCAAGCGGCCATCCTCACGGAGGCCAGCCAGACATAAAGGGGGGAGCCCACCAGGTCAGGATAAGCGCCAGGAGATGAAATCCACACGCCAGACGAAGTCGGCGGAGGCCCTACCGCTTGAAATCGAGATACCGGAGACGATCACCGTACGCGACCTAGCCGCCCAGATGAAGCGAAGCCCAATCGATGTGATCAAAGTACTCATGAATTTTGGAGTCATGGCAGCCATTAATCAGACGATTGATTTTGATACAGCGGCCATCGTTGGTGAAGAATTGGGCGTGACGGTCAAGCCCATCCAGGAGGAAAAACCGGAGCCTCCGCAGGAGAAAGCCCAGGCAACCGGTCCCAAGACCCTCTGGCAAAAAGTGCTGGAGTCAGAACGGCCGGAGGACCTGCGCCCCCGCCCGCCAGTTGTGGCCGTTCTGGGCCACGTGGACCATGGAAAAACGACGCTCCTGGACACCATCCGGCACACGAACGTCGTCGCCGGAGAGGCTGGCGGGATCACCCAGCACATCGGCGCCTACCAGGTCAATGTACGAGGCCAAAAGATCACATTCCTGGACACTCCCGGACACGAGGCCTTCACAGCCATGCGCGCCCGCGGCGCTCAGGTGACCGATATCGTCATCCTGGTCATAGCCGCCGATGATGGCGTAATGCCCCAGACACGCGAGGCTGTAGATCACGCCCGGGCCGCCGGCGTTCCCATCGTCGTGGCCATCACCAAGATTGATAAGCCTAACGCCAACGTGGAACGCGTCAAGCAGCAACTCGCCGATCTCGGGCTGACCCCCGAGGAGTGGGGAGGGGACACGATCGTCGTCCCCGTATGTGCGACCTCAGGCGAGGGAGTACCAGAGCTTTTGGAGAATATCCTCCTCGTCACCGAGATAGAGGGGTTCAAGGCTAACCCGAATCGCCCAGCTCTCGGCACCGTGATCGAAAGTGGGCTGGACCGCACCCGAGGGCCAATGGCAACACTGCTGGTACAAAACGGGACGTTGCACGTGGGCGATAGCCTGGTCGTAGGCGAGGTATGGGGACACGTGCGCGCGATGTTTGATGAAAATGGGCGCAATGTCCAGGAGGCACCACCCGCCACGCCCGTACAGGTCATCGGCCTCTCCGGCGTTCCCGAGGCCGGGCAGGTCTTCGAGGTCGTCGAGAGCGAGAAGATCGCCCGTTCTATCGCTGAACAGCGAGCGGAGGAACGCAAGCAACGGGAACGCCAGCCACAGGCGAAGGCGGTCAGCCTGGACGACATCTTCGAGCAAGTCCAAGCGGGCCAGGTCAAGGAACTCAACGTCATCTTGAAGGCCGACGTTCAAGGTTCCCTGGAACCGATCGCCAGCTCCCTGGAACAGCTGAACCAAGCGCACGAGGATGTGCAGGTACGCATCCTGCATCAGGGACTTGGCAACATTAGCGAGTCCGATATCATGTTAGCTGTGGCCTCTAAGGCCATCGTCATCGGGTTCAACGTGGGAGTAGATGCGGCCGCCCGCCGCATGGCGGAAGCGGAAGGCGTTGAGGTACGGCTTTATGATGTAATCTACACCCTGACCGAGGACATCGACAAGGCGCTCCGCGGTATGCTTGAGCCAGAATATGAAGAGGTGGTTATCGGCCAGGCAGAGGTGCGTCAGATCTTCCGCATCCCGCGCCGCGGCAAGATAGCAGGCTGCTATGTCCTGGATGGCATCGCGGCCCGAAATGCACTGGTCCGGGTGCGTCGCGGCGATTCCGTCCTCTTCGAAGGCCGGGTTGCCTCCCTCAAGCGATTCCAGGATGACGTCACCGAGGTGAGGCAGGGCTTCGAATGCGGCATCTCCCTGGAGGGCTTTGACGACTTCAAGGAGGGTGACATCCTGGAGTTCTGCCGCACAGAACAAGTGCCCGCCACAGCCACAGCTTAACCTATAGATGACAGGGCGGTGCGGCTTTGTGATCATAAGCCTTACGCATACAGGTGTATACGATGACTACTACGCGTCGTCAGAAACGAGTCGCCGAGCTGCTCATGGAGGAGCTCGGCACCATGATCGCTCTCGAGCTGGCGGACCCGCGCCTTGAGTTCGTCACCGTAACAGCGGTCGAGGTCAGCGCGGATCTCCGCCATGCTCGCGTGTACGTGAGCCACCTAGGCGCGTCTGAGGACGAGCCGGAAATCTTGGAAGCGCTGGCCCATGCTACAGGGTATCTACGTCGGGAACTGGGCCAGCGCATCATCCTACGCTACATCCCAGAGCTCACGTTCTACATCGACGACACACTGGATCGCGCACGTCGCATTGACGAGATCCTAGAAAGTTTGCACGAACATGAGGGTAACCACATCACCTAGTCCATCCCCAGGGAATCTCAGTGAACAAACCGCGAGGGCAATGGACCCACGCATTCCCCGGATGATCGAGGAGGCGGAGCGCATCTTGCTCGTAACCCACATCTCCCCGGACGGGGATGCCATCGGATCCTTGTTGGGGATGGGATGGGCCTTGCGCGCCATCGGTAAGACTCCTTTCATGGTGTGCGGAGACCCGGTTCCCACCCCTTTCTATTTCCTCCCCGGACATCAGGAGATCAAAAGAGAGCCTCCAGACGACTATGATTTGGCCATCGGGTTGGATGCCTCGGACCCACAGCGGCTGGGCACCCCCTGGCAGCGGGTCGCACAGGTGGAGAAACCGACCATTATCATCGACCACCACGTGACCAACCTGTATTTCGGCCAGGTGAACTGGGTCGATCCCACAGCCGCCGCGACAGCCGAGATGGTCTTCGTCCTGGTCGAGGTCATGGGCATTCCACTCGATATCAACATCGCCCAATGCCTGCTATGCGGCGTCGTGACCGACACGCGCGGTTTCCGCACATCGAACACGACCCCGCGCAGCCTGGCGATCGCCACACAACTCATGGAGGCGGGCGCCGATCTGAACTTGATCACCGACCAGGCGTTGAATCGAAAACCCCTTGCCGTCCTGCGGCTCTGGGGTATGGCCTTACCGCGTATGCAGATGCGCGGTCGCATCCTGTGGACGACGGTAACCCGTAAAATGCGGGAGGAAACCGGGGTCAACGAAAATGGGGACGGCGGGCTCGTGAACGTCTTGATCTCCGCCAATGAGGCGGACGTGGCTGCCGTCTTCACCGAGCGGGAGAATAACAAGATCGAGGTCGGGCTGCGCGCCAAGCCTGGGTTCGATGTCAGCCAGGTGGCGCTGGCTCTAGGGGGAGGCGGACACCCTCAGGCAGCCGGGTGCACCATCAATGGCCCCCTGGACGAGGCGGCGGAACATGTGCTGTCCGCTCTGGAAGAATCCCTTAACCGACAGGCGGGCGGGTGAAAGCGCACCAGATGAGATCACCGATCCACGGGCTGCTGATCGTGGACAAGGCAGCGGGCTGGACATCACATGATGTCGTCGCTAAAGTGCGGCGTCTGACCGGCCAACGCCGCATCGGTCACGCGGGTACACTCGACCCGATGGCCACCGGAGTGCTCGTCCTGTGCCTGGGCGCGGCCACCCGGCTCGTCGAGTACATGCAAGGGCACGACAAGCGCTACCGGGCCACCATCCGCCTGGGCGAGGTGACCGACACATACGACAGCGATGGTCGAATCGTTGAGCGGAGGCCGGTCCCCCCGCTCACCCAAAACGAGTTGCTTGCCCATCTACAGAAATTCCAGGGCATTTTCGTGCAGCAACCGCCGGCGTACTCCGCCATCAAGGTGCGGGGGACGCCAGCCCATCGTCGGGCTCGCCGCGGCGAGCGAGTGGCGCCGCCCCCGCGCCGAGTCACCGTCCACGAGCTTCACCTGCTGGAATGGTCTCCCCCCGACCTCTCACTTGATATCTGGTGCTCGGCGGGGACATATGTCCGGTCCCTGGCCCACGACCTGGGCCAATCCATTGGCTGCGGAGCTCACCTCATCGCCCTGCGGCGCACCGCGGTAGGTCCCTTCACGCTGAAACAGGCGATCACCCTACCACAATTGGAGGAGCTGATCGCCGCCGGACGGTGGCAAGAACGCGTGTTGCCGCCGGTCGAGGCGGTACGGGATATGCCTCGAATCGAGCTCACGTCAGAGGACGTACGAGCGGTGCGTTTCGGGCAACCCATCCCCGGCCCTGTCGCGGGCGATCAAACATTGGCCGCCGGACTTTCCCCAGAAGGCGATCTCGTCGCCATCCTTCGGTTCCAGGCCGAACGAGGCCTCTGGCAACCACATAAAGTGCTGACTTAGGTATCAGGTGTCGCCGTATGGACGTCTATCGAGGACTACCCAATCTGACCGTGCCCAACGGCTGCGAGCTCTCCATAGGGAACTTCGACGGGGTACATCGCGGGCACCAGGCACTGATCGAGCGAATGCTCTCCGCCGCTCGCGCTGCCGATCGCCCGGCGGGCATCATTACCTTCTCACCACACCCCAGGCATGTACTGCACCCGGAGGACAAGCCAGCTTACCTGACCACGATGGACGAGCGTCTGGAGCTGCTGGCAGCGTTGGGTCTGGACTTCGCCATCGTCTACCCCTTCACAACGGACACGGCGCGCACGTCGGCCGCCACCTTCGTACGCGATCTGGTGCAACATCTACACATGCGCCGCCTATGGGTAGGCCCGGACTTCGCCCTGGGGCGCGGCCGAGAGGGGGACATCCCCGCGTTGCGTCGCCTGGGGCAGGAGATGGGATTCACCGTGGAGGTCGTTGAGCCCATCCTGATCGATGGTCAGGAAGTGCGCAGCGTGCGTATCCGCCAGGCATTGGCGGCTGGCCAGGTCGACCTTGCCACTCGGATGCTCGGCCGCTACCACTATCTGGTAGGCGAGGTGACTCGCGGCGCCGGCCGCGGTCAGGAGATCGGGATTCCCACGGTCAACCTATCCCCCTCCACCGAACGGCTGATCCCGGCCCGCGGCGTCTACGCCACCTGGTGCCATGTGGGCGACCGGCGTCTGCCCGCCGCCACCAATATCGGCGTGCGTCCCACTTTCGATAATGGTCCACTCACCATCGAGGCGCATATCCTGGACTTCGGAGAGGAAATCTATGGGCAGCAGATTCGCATGGACTTTGTGCTCCAGTTACGGCCCGAGCGACGCTTCGAGGATGTGCAAGCTCTCATACGACAGATACATCGGGACATAGACAACACACGGCGAGCCTTGATCCCCCCCTCGCCCCACTTTGAGGAACTGGAGCACACGGCCGATTGGAGCATCCGCGTATACGGGAAGGATTTCCCCGACCTGCTCAGCCAAGCCGGGGCAGCCATGTTCCAACTCCAGGCCGTGGATATGAGGGCAAATCCCCAGGTATGGCGTCCCATCGAAGTGGAAGCACCAGACCGGGAGGCGCTCCTCGTTACCTGGCTGAATGAGCTGCTCTACCACTCGGATGAGATGGGGGAATCATACACTCGCTTCGTGATCGACGAGGCGGAACCCACGCGGGTGAGGGCCCGCGTGGGCGGGGTACCCGGTCTGGGAGAGAGAGCCCACATCAAAGCCGTCACCTATCACGATTTGAGCGTGCAAGAGGCACCCGCCGGCTGGACGGCGACGATCGTCTTTGACACCTGATCCGATGTAAGCGAGCTCACAACGCGCCCACTTCCGATATGGATTGTTTCGAGACACCCTTTCATGCTCGCGTAGCTTGCCACAGAACTGAGATGTCCCCCTCGTTCCTCAGTCCC
>JAGHDS010000494.1 GCA_021159845.1 Anaerolineae bacterium | reverse complement strand
GGGGCCTTGCTGGGGATGACCAACGGCTACATCTTGCTTCGCATTTTCTTGCCTAAACTGCCACAGAGTTTACCGGAGCCATTGGCTCTCCTGTCAGGCCGGTCATCCGCGACCGCCGCTGGTACATCGCAGGTGCAGGTGAAGGAGGCACTCAAGCCTCTGAGTGGCCTCGTTGGGGGGCATGGTTCGTACATCATACTGGGAATCGTCGGCCTGATCGTGGTCTGGGTGGTCAGTTCAATCCAGCCGGAGCGCAGGCAGTGATTGAGAGGACGTTGGCATGATCCCTATTGAGGTCCTGTGGGGCACCTTGACTGCCTCGTTCGGTTTCATTGGCCTGGCACGCGGCTACCCACGTGAACTAGGTGTCACGACGGTGGTCCTGGCGGCCATCCTGATTCTGAAGCAGTTTGGCGAGACCTTGCTCAATCTCATCAACGATCAACTGGGATTTCAGATCCTGCAGGGCCCCAACAGCGATCTGATCCAGTTTCTCATTTACGATGCGATCTTTCTCGCCATCGTATTCGCCTCCTATGCGGGGGAGACACTTACGTTCAAAGGGCGGCCGATGAGAGGATATGTTGGTTCTCTCATCAGCCTGACTAACGGCCTGATCAACGGCTACCTCGTGAATGGGACGGCGTGGTATTATATGGACCGATACCATTATCCCATCCAACAATGGGGGCTCTTCCAGCCACCGTTAACATCGCTGGCCCAGGAGATCGTGCAATATCTGCCCCCGCGCGTCTTAAGCATCACGATGCTGATCGGATTGGTGGGCCTCCTCCTGGTACTGAGGGTGCGCAAATGAGAGATGTCCCGCTGGCCACGCCAGAGCTCGTGGCTCAGATATTGGAGCGGCCAGGCGCTCACATCCACCTCATCGGTATTGGCGGTACGGGGCTCTCAGCCATTGCCACCGTGCTGTTGGAACGGGGCTACCGCGTGTCCGGCAGTGACTTGAGTCGCACCCGGGTAACGGATGCCCTGGCCAAGGCGGGAGCAAGGGTTTTCATCGGCCAGGCCGCGGGCCAGGAAAGAGGGGCCGATCTGGTGCTTATCTCTTCGGCGGTGCCACCGAACAACCCAGAGTTGCAGTCGGCGCTGTCCAGTGGGATCCCGGTGGTCAAGCGTGCTCAATTTCTGGGGCCGCTGATGCGCGGCCGAACCGTGATCGCCATAGCCGGCACGCATGGTAAGACCACTACAACGGCTATGATAGCAACCACGCTGACAGCTGCCGGGCGCGATCCGAGCTTCATCATCGGCGGCATACTGCCCGGCATGGAGCGAAATGCCCACGCCGGACACGGAACCGATTTCGTCGTCGAAGCGGACGAGTACGACCGCATGTTCCTTGCACTGAGTCCTGATGTTGCCATTGTGACCAACGTAGAGTGGGATCACGTGGATTGCTATCCGACACCTGATGACTTCGCCGGGGCCTTCCAGTCTTTCGTCGATCGATTGCCGGACGACGGGCTGCTGATAGCGTGCGCAGACGATCCGAGGGCCAGGCAACTGGGTGAGCGCCGACGCCGGATGGGAAAGCCCACCGCCCTGTACGGGCTAGCCGACGGCGCCTCGTGGCAGGCCCGTAACCTGGTAGTAAACGAAATGGGAGGCACCGACTGCGAAGTGTGGCACGATGACGAGCAGATCGCCACGCTTCACCTACAGATCCCAGGACGACACAACGTGCTGAATGCGCTGGCCGCGCTGGCCGCCGCCGATCATCTCGGCGTTCATCCAAAAAATGGTGCTACAAACCTTAATAATTTTGCAGGAGTGCGGCGTCGGTTCGAGGTGAAGGGTATCGTACATGGTATAATAGTTGTCGATGACTATGCCCACCACCCGAGTGAGGTGCGGGCTACGCTCTCCGCAGCCCGGCAGCGTTATCCGGATCGGGTGCTCTGGGCCGTGTTTCAGCCTCATACGTATAGTCGTACGCGAGCGCTCCTACAAGCGTTCGCTGGGTGTTTCGCACAGGCGGATCACGTTCTGGTCACGGACATCTATGCAGCACGTGAGCACGAGACGCTGGGCGTGGACGCGTCGCAGTTGGCCGAGCGAATTGGGAGACAACATCCGGATGCCCGTTATGTCGGCGGGCTGGACGACGTCGTGAGGGTTCTGCTGCAAGGCTTGCGGCCGGGTGACGTTCTGTTGACCCTGGGGGCTGGTGACGGATATCAGGTTGGTGAGCGTGTGCTGGCCGCTCTGGAGGAGCGAGAGAAGCGGAGCTGAGCGCCGCATGGGGGCACAACTGTGGAAGAGGTTCTCGCGTCAGTGTTGACGGAATTAAGAAATGCTGGTCTGTCCATCGGGCAGGACGTGCCCCTGAGCGCCTATACGACGTTTCGCATCGGCGGGCCTGCCGATCTGCTCCTCGTGGCGCGTACCGTCGATGAACTGGTACAGGCTGTCAGGATCGCACAGCAGCATGGTTTGCCCTGGTGGGTGCTCGGTGGGGGCAGTAACGTGCTCATCAGCGATGCAGGCGTGCGCGGCCTCACCATCGTCAACCGTTGCGCCCGCTTCGAGATAACAGAGCGCCGCGTGTGGGCGGCGTCAGGAATGCCATTGGCCCGCCTGGCCCGAGAGATGATCCAACGCGGCATGGCCGGGCTGGAGTGGGCCGTGAGCGTACCAGGAACCGTTGGCGGCGCTGTGGTGGGGAACGCGGGGGCACATGGCAGTTGCATCGCCGACCGGTTACGCTCGGTGGAACTGCTGGACTTATCGGGCGATCGCGTGATCTATCCGGCGACCGATTTAGGATTGGACTACCGGGATAGCCGGTTGAAGTCGGGGATGCTACCTGGGATCGTGCTTCGAGCTGAGTTCGAGCTGACACCAGGGCAGGCGAAGTCCCTATCGGCGCGGGCGGAGGCCTACCTGGCCCACCGCCGGCGAACGCAGCCGACGGAGGCCAGCGCGGGAAGCATCTTCCGCAACCCGCCGGGGGACTACGCGGGGCGGCTCATCGAGGCCGCGGGCCTGAAGGGTGTCCGCGAGGGCGATGCCCAGGTATCGCCCCAACACGCGAACTTCATCATTAATCGGGGCCACGCCACCGCCGCGGATGTCGCGCGGCTGATCCGGCGAGTGCAGCAGGATGTGGAAGAGAGATTCGGCGTCCGGTTGGAGCTGGAGATCCTGTTCGTAGGAGAATGGCAGGAAGTGATGGTAGAGAGCTGATGGGGATGAGCGGGAAGATACGGGTTGGAGTTCTCTTCGGCGGCCGTTCCGGTGAGCACGAGGTCAGCCTGGCCTCGGCCCGGTCGATCATGGATGCGATGAATCCAGAGCGATACGAGATCGTCCCCATCGGCATCACTCACTCTGGACGATGGGTGACATCCGAACGATCGCTGGAGATGTTGCGCGCGGCCGTGGGGAGCAAGACCAGCGCCGCCGAAATAGAGCGAGCTTTGGAGCCAGAAGCCCTGCCGTTTCCCGATCTCTCCCTGCTCGCTCAGTTGGACGTGATCTTCCCGGTCTTGCATGGCCCCTTCGGGGAGGATGGCACCGTCCAGGGGATGTTGGAGCTGATCGGCGTCCCCTATGTCGGGTGCGGTGTGGCTAGCTCGGCGGCGGGTATGGATAAGGCGATGACGAAGGCCATTCTGACCGCGCATGGGTTACCCCAGGTGCGCTATCAAGTCATCCTGCGCAGCCGGCTGGATGCATCGATAGCCCAGGTGGTTGAGAACCTGGAGGCCGCCTTGCCGTACCCGATGTTTGTAAAGCCGAGCAACCTGGGGTCCAGCGTCGGGATCACGAAGGCACATAATCGCGAGGAGTTGATCGCGGGATTATGGGAGGCAGCGCGTTACGATCGCAAGCTCATCGTGGAGGAGGGGATCGACCGGGCCCGGGAGATCGAGTGCAGCGTGCTGGGCAATGATACCCCGGAGGCATCACTGCCAGGCGAGGTGATTCCTAATCGTGAGTTTTACGATTACGCGGCCAAGTACCTTGACAACGCGTCACAGTTATTGATCCCCGCCCCCATGTCGCCGGAGCAGACGCGTCAGGTCCAGGAGATGGCAGTCCAGGCATTTCGAGCATTAGACGGGGCTGGCATGGCCCGGGTGGATTTCCTGCTCTCACGGGAGGATGGGCGGCTTTACGTAAACGAGGTGAACACGATCCCCGGGTTCACGAGCATCAGCATGTATCCCAAGCTATGGGAGGCCAGCGGTCTGGCCTATCCAGAGCTGATCGATCGGCTCATCGAGTTGGCATTGGAGCGATACGCCGATCGTCAACGGCACGAAGCGACGGTCATGTCGGCACGGTGATGCCTTGAGGAAGAGGTGGGCAACGGGACATGGGTAGACGTCGTAACCAAACTGCCATGCCTCTTGTGCGACGGCGAGACGGGCGGCCCTACGTGCCCTTCTCTCGCACGATCTCTCGTCGCTTGGGCCTGCGCCGTCTCGTGATCACGGGCCGCCAGGCCGGCCGGGTGGTCGGCTTGATGCTGTTGCTAGGGCTCACGTGGGTGCTTGTTGACTTTTTCGTCAACTACGCGTTTTTCGTCTATGATGCTGACATACGGGGGAACCACCTGCTGTCAGCGCAGGCGATCTACGAGGCCAGCGGCATCGATGGCTACAGCATCTTCTGGATCCAACCCGAGGAGGTGGAGAAGAAGTTGGAGGCCGTCCCGTACATCCGCAAGGCCACCGTGCGTTGTCGGCTTCCCAATCAAGTCGAAATTACCGTACAGGAGCGGAAGCCGATCATTCTGTGGCGGATGAAAAACCGGGCTTTGTGGGTGGATGAGGAAGGCAAGGCCATGAAGCCCCTCAGGGACCTGCCCGATCTAATCCGGGTGGAGGATGAGAACGGAGACGCGGCAACCGCTAGTGGGGATATGGATCCGGAGATCACATTAGGTATACAACAGGTGCGTCGGCTTTTGCCCGAGGTGAACCTTTTCTATTACAATCGCTCGCACGGGTTGCAGTTTGTCGCCCCAGGAGGCGTGCAGGTATACCTGGGCGACGGGCGGGATATGGCGTATAAAGTGCGGGTAATGGATGCCATCTTGCATAAGGTTAAAGCGGAAGGCCACACAGTGCATCTCGTGGATGTGCGCTACAAGGACGAGCCATACGTTCGATGACGGAGCTGATTGCTGGTTTAGACGTTGGTACAACCAAGATCTGTGCCGTGATCGGCGAGGTGGACGACGAGGACCAGATCCACGTTCTCGGCGTGGGACAGGTTGAGTCGCGCGGGATGCGTCGTGGTGTCGTCGTGAATGTCGCTGAGGCGACGGCCGCCATCGGCGAGGCCGTGGAGATGGCGGAGAGCGCCGCCCAGATGCCGATGCAGAGCGTTTATGTCGGGGTCGCCGGCGCCCACATTGCTGCCACGCCCAGCCGCGGCGTTGTTGCTGTGGGGCGGGGGCGCGGGATCACCGTCGATGATGTGGAACGCGCGCTGGAGGCTGCCCGGACGATCGCCATCCCCCACAATCGGGAGATCATTCATACATTGCCGCGATCTTTCACAGTGGACGATCAGGATGGGATACAAGATCCCGTCGGGATGGTGGCCTACCGGTTGGAGGTGGATGCCCAGGTCATCACCGGCGCGACTACCTCTGTTCAGAATTTGATTCGTTGCATCCATGCTCACGGCATTGAGATCGACGATCTGGTATTGCAGCCTTTGGCATCCGGCATGGCGGTGCTGACGAATGCGGAGCGCGAGATGGGCGTAGCGCTGGCCGATATCGGCGGCGGCACGACGGACATTGCCATCTTCCTGGATGACACGTTGTGGCATACTGTTATCCTCGATGTCGGCGGGAATCACATGACCCAGGATGTGGCCGTCGGGATCCGGGCTCCGTTCAAGACGGCTGAGGAGTTGAAGGTCCGATATGGGCACGTGCTGCCCAGCCGGATCGCGCCGGACGAGGAACTGCAAGCTTCGTTGTTCGGCGATGGCAGCGTCCAGACGGTGTCTCGACGGTTCCTGGCGGAGATCCTGGAGGCCAGGGCGGCGGAGATCCTCGAGCTCATCTTACGAGAGGTTAAGCGGTCTGGATACGATGGCTTGCTGCCCGCCGGCCTTGTATTGACCGGCGGAGCGGCGCAGACGGCCGGCTTGCGAGAGCTGGGCCGGGATATCATCCAGCTTCCGGTACGCATTGGAGCTCCCAACGGACTGGGAGTAGCGGAGCTGGCTCACCCGGCCTACGCGACGGTGGTGGGATTACTCCTGTGGGGGCTCAGGCAGCGGCGCTCGCACCCGCTCAGACGAGCGGCCACGTCGCCGCTGTTAGATCGCATTCTCGCGTGGTTGCGTACATTGTTGCCAGGATGACCACGGACGGTAGCGGGATGACATCATCAATCCAGGCAGTGGGGGCGATTTTCATCCCCGGGAGGCGGCATGGACGCGGATCAGATGTGGCCTGTGGAAAGGAGTGAGGACATGGCTCGGAGGGCGACGACAACTCACGTGGATAGCCCTGCTCAGATCAAGGTAATCGGTGTGGGCGGTGCCGGCTCTAATGCCGTGAACCGCATGATTGAGGAAGGCATTCAAGGTGTGGAATTCATCGCAGTGAACACGGATGCTCAGGCGTTGATGCTTTCCAGCGCGCCTCAGCGGATGCGCATCGGTGATAAGCTCACCAAGGGACTGGGCGCTGGCGGCAATCCCGAGATCGGCCAGCGGGCAGCCGAGGAGTCCGCCGAGGAGATCAAGGGGCTTCTCAAGGGCGCCGATATGGTGTTCGTCACCTGTGGCTTGGGTGGTGGCACCGGCACTGGCGCTGCGCCTATCATCGCTCAGATGTCGAAGGAGCTGGGAGCGCTTACCATTGGTGTTGTCACGCGCCCCTTCACCTTCGAGGGCAGCCGTCGGCAGCAAGTGGCTGAGCAAGGGCTGGAGATGCTTAAGCAGGCGGTGGACACGCTCATCGCCATTCCCAATGATCGCTTGTTACAGATCGTGGATAAGAAGGCATCCATCCAGGCGGCTTTCCGGGTGGCCGATGACGTGCTGCGCCAGGGCATTCAGGGGATCTCCGAGCTGATCACCGTGCCCGGGCTCATTAACCTGGATTTCGCGGATGTACGGGCGATCATGAGTGAGGGTGGGGCGGCGTTGATGGCGATCGGCCGGGCGCAGGGTGAGGGCCGGGCGCAGGAAGCCGCTCAGCAGGCTATCAGCAGCGCTTTGTTGGATGTCACCATCGACGGTGCTCGTGGCATCCTGTTCAACGTCACGGGTGGAAACGATCTGAGCCTATTCGAGGTGAACGAGGCGGCCGAGATCATCCGGGCAACGGCGGCTCCCGATGCTAACATCATCTTCGGCGCTGTGATCGATCCCGAGATGCAGGACGAGATCCGCATCACGGTCATTGCCACAGGATTCGATTCGGTGGCCGAACGACGCGAGCCCCAGCGTGGCGAGGGAAAGACGATCGAGTTCCCAGTGCGGACGTTTGATCGAGACGATCTGGACATTCCCGCTTTCCTGCGTCGCGCCCGCGGCCAGTCGTAGTATGGGCGATCGTGTATTGAGGGGTTGGCTTGTCCTCTTGGCCGATGTGCACCCTGGGGAGTGATTCGTGATTCTGGCAGATGTACGGTAAGGAGGGTAAACGGCTAACGTATTCTGTTTGTATGTGACTGGGACCAACATCTCTTAAAATTTTGCCCACGGCGCGATTTTACACGTGTTGAACCTAGCATCGTGTGGTATACTCGTCCCAGCGGCACCCCCTACATATAGCGTTGATGGAATTAATTTACACTACATAATGTGTGGTTGGCGCGCGCTTGAATGACGTGTCGTATGTAGACGGCGCATCAGGGGCGCTTCGCCAGTTGAAGGAGGAGAGAGGGAGTCGGCATTTGTGTGGCCGACCCTTTTCGACTCGGGATGTGTCCCGCCGAAGGGGCGCGTCGCTCGTGCAATGGCTGTATGTGAGGGGTCCCTGTCATGGAGCAGTCAGTCGATGTGGCTGACGGCGGGCAGGTGGTTGGCTTCACTGGTGATCGAGGCGTTCCATGCGATGTCCATATTGTGGCGGAACTGATATTCGGGTAATTGATACCCGCCCGGCCGGCGATAGGATTCGGCGTCGCCGCGAGTGCCGGATCTGCAAGCGCCGCTTTACGACGTATGAGTACATCGCGCCAGAGTTGAGCGTCATCAAGCGGGATGGACGGCGTGAACCCTGGGACAGGCAGAAGGTGCTGAATGGTGTCCGTTTAGCCTGTGCCAAGCGTCCTATCGCTACAGCGGATATTGAAGAGCTGGTCGATCAGGTGGAAGAATATGTTTTAAGCCTGGGACGGGCCGAAATCCCCAGCAGTGTGGTGGGAGAGAAGGTCTTAGAGGAACTCAAGACCCTGGACCCGGTGGCCTATGTCCGATTCGCCTCAGTATACTTGAATCTCCCCGATCTTCAGGCCCTGCGTGCGGAGATTGACCGGCTATTAGGCTTGTACTGAGCGGTAGGGAAGGCGCGCTGAGTTGGTCGTTCACCCGTGTTGGTATGGGTATTGGGTTCCTCTTCCCCATCTGTATCGTCGTAGGATGGCGTTGTAACTTCTCACTATGTGTTGCTCTCGTTGGGGAAGATGAGTATTGCTTGCAGTTCACGAAATCGTCAACAGGTTCCTGGCCTGTGAATCGGCCTTGCTATGGCTATCCTACCAGCTGGCTATAGCTATCTTGATGTTTTTCAGGAGGAGCGACCATGAGCACAACCGACATCGCTCATGCTGAGCGCCCAGCCAAAGTCGGCCGCTGGAGCGAGTCAGCCTTGCGTGTCCTGAATGAGCGCTATCTGTTCCGCAATAAACTCGGCGAAGTCGTCGAGACCCCGGAGGGAATGTGTTGGCGCGTCGCGACGGATATCGCCCGTGCCGAGCTGATGCACGGGGTAGATGAGGCCACTGCGTTGAAGTGGGCAGAGCGCTTTTATGATCTGATGGTGGAACAGAAGTTTCTCCCCAACTCCCCTACATTGATGAACGCGGGCAAGGGGAACGGCCTGCAGTACTCCGCCTGCTACGTGCTCCCCGTCGGCGACTCTATGGTGGAGATCTTTGATGCGATTAAAAACGCTGCCCTGATCCACCAGTCAGGCGGTGGCACAGGGTTCGCTTTCAGCCGACTGCGTCCGGCGGGCAGCCTGGTCCGCTCCTCTGGGGGTAAAGCTAGCGGTCCGGTTAGCTTTTTGCGGGTATTCAACGCCGCTACGGAGGCGGTCAAGCAGGGTGGCACGCGACGGGGCGCGAACATGGGCATCCTGCGTGTGGATCATCCTGACATTGAGGAGTTCATCACCTGCAAACTCGATGGGGGCATCACGAACTTTAATATCTCCGTGGCGGCTACTGATGCGTTCATGCGGGCCGTGGCCGAGGATACGGAGTATGATATCCTGGCCCAGCCGGGATGGCCGGACGAAAAGGGTGGCCATTACAAGGGAGGCGAGGTCATCGGTCGGAAGCGCGCTCGGGACGTGTTCCAGAAGATCGTGGAATCCGCCTGGCGCAGCGGTGATCCCGGCATGATCTTTATCGACCGCATGAACGATTCCCCGGCCAATCCCACCCCCGCGCTGGGGCTGATCGAGGCGACAAACCCCTGTGGGGAGCAGCCGCTCTTGCCCAATGAGGCATGTAAGCTCGGCTCGATCAACCTGATCAAGTTCGTCAAACCCCTTGAGCAGCGGGCGGGCGCCAAGAACGGCCACCAGCCAGAGCGACATCCGGGCATCGACTGGGACGAGTTGGAGCGCGTCGTCCGCATCAGCGTCCGTTTCCTGGATGACGTGATCGATGTCAACCCGTATCCGTTGCCCCAGATTACCGAAATGGTGAAAGGCAATCGCCGTATTGGCCTGGGAGTCATGGGATGGGCGGATATGCTATTCGCCCTGGGCATCCCTTACGACAGTGAGGAGGCCCTGGACCTGGCCCATCAGGTCATGGGCTTTATCAACGAGATCGGGCATGACGAGTCAGCGCGGCTCGCCGAGGAACGCGGCCCGTTCCCCAACTGGGAGCAGTCGATCTATGCGAATGACCGACCATTGCGCAACGCGACGGTAACCACCATCGCACCGACGGGAACGCTCAGCATCATCGCGAACACGAGTTCGGGGATTGAGCCGATCTTCGCCCTGGCCTTCTCCCACGTCGTGGAGGATCGCCGTCTCACCTTCGTCGATCCCATCTTGGAGCAGGTGGCACGCGAGCGCGGTTTCTACTCCGAGGAGCTGATGGAGAAGGTCGCGGAGACGGGGACGTTGCATGGAGTGAAGGATGTCCCCGAGGACATCAGGCGGGTTTTTGTCACGGCCCATGAGGTCGATCCGGAATGGCACGTACGCATGCAGGCAGCGTTCCAGGCACACACGGACAACGCGGTGAGCAAGACGATCAACCTGCGCAACGAGGCTACGATTGACGACGTGGCCAGGGCCTATCAACTGGCTTACGAAGCTGGCTGTCTGGGGATCACCGTGTTCCGGGATGGGTGCAAAGGGACACAAGTCCTACATGCTGGCACGAAGGCAGCGGAGGAGAAGGGAGAGGAGAAACCCCAGGTGAGCCAGCCGTCCCCGGACGGCTACTACCAGAAGAAGCCTCGGCCCCGTGCCTTGCCTGGAACGACGTATCGGTGGGCTACCCCGCTGGGCACGGCGTATATCACGGTGAACACCAACGGCGGGGATCAACCCTTTGAGGTGTTCCTGAACGTCGGCAAAGCGGGATCGGACGTGGCGGCCGTGTCCGAGGCATTGGGCCGCCTTATCTCCCTGATCCTCAGGCTGCCATCCTCGCTCCCGCCGCGCGAGCGGCTGGAGGAGGTGGTGGAGCAGCTATCTGGCATCGGCGGCGGCCGGCCTCTGGGCATCGGGCCCAATCGCGTGCGCTCGCTGCCCGACGCTATCGCCCAGGCGCTGGCCGAATACCTGGGCGAGTCGCCGCATACCGACCAGCCGGTGTCGGTCCAGGAGGCCCCCATCGCCCAACTCACTCTGCCGCTTGAAGCGCCGAAGGGGCGGGACCTGTGCCCCGTGTGTGGGCAGGCGACATTGGTCTTCGAGGAAGGTTGCAAGAAGTGTCTGTCTTGCGGGTACAGCGAATGCTGATCGCGCCCACGATGGGTGCCTGGGGTGCCTGATCCTCATTGGTAGAATACAGGGGGGCCGGATGAATGCCCGGCCCCTGTTCGCGAGCAGGACGGATGACTCGATCGGGTAGCACTGGGCAAAGACTTGTCATCTGGAGGGGACAGTGATCGGGGTTGGCATCGTCGGAACAGGAGGGATCGCACATGCGCACGCGCGGGCCTATGCGCGGTTAGCGGATCAGGATGTGCGCATCGTCGCGGTGTGTGACGTCATCGAGGACAGAGCGCGTCAGTTCGCTGCGGAGGTAGGGGCAACCGCTTACACGGATTACCGCCGGCTGCTGGAACGGGATGATGTCCGCGTCGTCAGCGTTTGCACACCGTCGTCCACACATTTCGCCATCAGCGCCGACGCCCTACGCGCGGGCAAGGCCGTTCTCTGTGAGAAGCCCCTTGTGGGCTCATTGCGGCAACTGGACCAGCTGGCCCAGCTAGAAGCGGAGTATGGCGGCCCGTTGAACTGCGTTTTCCAATACCGCTATGGGCGCATGTTTCGCGGCTTACGGCATCTGATCTCGTCGGGGCTCACGGGCGACCTCATCATGGCGGACATCGCTGTGCTTTGGCATCGAGATGACGCTTACTACAGCGTGCCCTGGCGTGGTAAGTGGGCGACGGAGCTTGGCGGCGCTCTGACGACGCTGGCGATTCATGGCATCGACGCGTTGTTGGCTCTGGCTGGTCCGGTTGATCACCTGTCGGCTGAGACGGCGACACTCTGCCATCAGATTGAAGTCGAGGATGTGGCCAGCATCGCACTGCGGTTCTCCAGCGGCGCTCTGGGGAGCATCTACGCGACCTCGTGCAACCACGAGAACTTGAGCCAGTGCCGGTTCATCTTTCAGCACTGCACGGCCACGTCGCATCAGCGGCCTTATGATCCCTACGGGCTGCCGTGGAGTTTCCAGTCTGAGTCACCCGAGCGGAAGGCGGAGATCGAGGCCGCACTGAATTCACTTCGTCTGGAGGAGCAGGTGGAGGACCATGAAGGGCAGATCGCCGATTTCGTGGCGTCCGTCCGGGAAGGCCGTCGGCCTCCAGTCTCCGTCGAGGCCATCCGTCCGACCCATGAGGTGTTAACCGCCATCTACAAGTCGGCGATGACAGGGGAGCGCGTCGCGTTGCCCATCGCGCCAGAGGATCCGTATTATGATGGACCACCGCCCCTGAGGGCATCCTTGAAAGCCGGTTAGGGTGCTTCGGCCGTTCGGCTGGGGCAGAGCCAAAAACGATCGGGGGACGGGATGTGGCCTCGTCCCCCGATCGTCCAAGCAACCGTTACGTTGTGCGAACTTGGATGGTGCGACGCTTGAGTTGCTCCGCTTTGGGCAACGTCAGCGTCAGCACACCGTTCTTAAATACGGCGTCGATCTTATCCGCCTGGATCGGGATGTTCAGCGTCAGCGTCCGAGCTAACTTGCCGTAAGGCCGCTCTAGCACGATTACCCGGCCGGGCGGTTCCGGCTTGGGAATCTCGGTGCTGATGGTGAGGGTGTCCCCCTCCAATGTGATCTCCACCTGATCGGGTTCGGCCCCAGGCAAGTTGGCCTTGATTACCAGTGCTTCGTCAGTCATCCATGCATCGATGGGGAGCTGATAGACCCGGTCGCGCTCCCACGCCCGAGCACGAGGGCCGACAAAGCTCCTCTCTAGTAGCTCGTTCATCGCGTCGCGCAGTGACATGACATCATCATGGAACGTATCTGCCATGGGGTCTCCTCTCCTTTTCGTCATGGGTAGCGCCCAGGGCTAGAAAGAGACGGGCAGCCCCGGGCGATGACCTCGGATGCCCGTTACCGCTCAACGACCGGGATCTCGTGTTCTTTCTTCCCGATCTTCGGTAACCGGATCTTTGGTAGGATTCGGTTCACTTTGATCTTGTTCACCAGGGGCTTCCCTGCGCGCACTTTGGGAAGCGTAATGGTCAAGATGCCATCGCTGAGTTCCGCTTTGGCCTTATCGGCCTTCACCTCGGTGGGAAGGCGCAGACTGCGCTGCCACATGCCATAGCGGCGCTCGCGAATATGCCATCCGTACTCGTCGTGCTCATCCTCAGCCTTGCTCTCGGCCTTGATCGTGAGCACGCCATCGCGTTCCTCAATGTCGATGTCATCCTCGTGGACGCCCGGCAGTGCGGCCTTAACGACGACCGCATCGTCCGTCTCGTACATGTCGACCGGCAGGTTATCCCCCCACCGCCAGGCGCCTGTCATCGCGGGCCAGGTCGACCAGTCGAACCACATGCTCCTGGCAGGGACAAAAGCTTCCTCGAAGAGGCGATCCATTGCCTCTCGCATAGTCATGATGTCCCGATAAGGATCCCACCGCATGATCTCCGTCATCATGATCACCTCCTCCCGTCACGACGTCCCACCCATGTCGTTCATCTCTATCTCTGCCCATCATCAGTCATCACGTGATTCCCTAAGACAAGAGGGTATTCGCATACTTTATCAAGTACATTTTCCTATGGGCGCATAAGCGGAGCGTAAGACGAATATTTGTCGTGTGTTAGAGAGCACCCGAGGAGGCTATCGGCGTGTGCCACCACGGGCAAAATCGGGGGACCAACCCCCGCAGGCTAATGAGAAACGCCTGAAGGCGGCCGTGACATGTCCGGCCTGATGGTAGCTTATCGGATGAGCCGGGTTAGAATGTTGAGCAGTACCGTTAGCACGATGCTCAACACCAACATGGTGCCTAGCGGGGCATAGAACGTGAAATGCTTCCTCTGGATCAGGATATCTCCGGGTAGCCGCCCCAAGCCAGGCACGCGGCCGATCAGTAGGAATACTGCTCCTAGCAATATCAACAGACCGCCCATGAAGATCAGCCATCGCCCCATCTCATTCAGCATATCCACCACCTCATGATCTCATGACTTCACGAACCGGGCAACGCGCTGCCGGATTGCATGAGCGGGCAGGGCACCTATCATCTTGTCCACGACCTGACCGTGGTCAAAGATGAGCAGCGTAGGTATGCTCATAATGCCGAACCGTTGCGCTGTGCGTGGGTTCGCATCCACATCCAATCGCCCGACGACCAGTCGGCCATCGAACTCCCGGGCCAACTGCTCGATCGTCGGAGCGATCATGTGACACGGGCCACACCAATCGGCCCAGAAGTCCACCAGGACAGGCACAGAGCTCGTCGTGATCACCTGGTCGAAGTTGGCGTCGGTCAGGATGATCGATCGTCCTCCCGTCGACGCCCGGCGCGATTCCCTCGTCGCCTCCTGTGACGGCCGATGACCATTGCGAGGGAACCCGGCCGTATGCGGTCTCCCATCCAGCGGGATGCTGGGACCCGACGGTTGCGCAGGCCGCGCGCCACCTCGCGTCAGGTAGTCCAGCCAGGCACGCAGGGAACTCTCCGATGCTGCGCCCACCGCCCGGGCCTTGATCTGGCCATTCCTGATAAATACGATGCTGGGGATCTCGGATATGTTGTAGCGCCGCGTCAGATTCGCGTTATCCGTGATGTTGACTTTAGCGATGAGCACTTTGTTCGCGTACGCGCGGGCCAGGCGATCCAGAATCGGGTCGAGCTGGCGACAGGGCGAGCAATGATCTCGCCAAAAAACCAGCATGACCGGCAGCCCCGCGTTGAGCACGCGATCGATGCTCTGCTCGCTCGTGTGAATGGGTGTGTCGAACATGGCACCTCCAATGTCGATTTCCGCTTGCTGCTACCCAGCCTGAGCCTGGGGCAGCCATGCCCTAACCACGATCGTGGTTTCAGTGAGGCGCGATCGTCCCATATTCGATCGCGCAAGCGTTTGGTCTCCTATCACGAAAAGAGCGGGAGCAGGTCACCTACCCGCTCCCGCCCCAATGACTGCTACCAGCCAGTCGATCAGGCAGTCACCTTCTCGTTCTTCTTCTCGTCGTGCTGGGCTTCCTTAACCTCGGATGCCTGACCCTCGATCATCGGCCGAGTCTGGATCGTGATCTTCTTCGGTCGGACCTGCTCAGCCTTCGGGATGCGCAGGGTCAGGATACCGTTCTCGTAAGTCGCCTCGACGTGCTCCGCATCCACTGGGGCCGGAAGCCGGACCGAACGAGCGAAGGTACCATAGCGGCGCTCGCGCAGATGATATTGATCCTCCTTGATCTCCTCATCCGCCTTGATCTCGCCACGGATGGTTAGCACGTCATCGGTCAGGCTGACATCCAGGTCTTCCGGCTTGACGCCTGGGATAGCAGCCTTCACCACGAAGCCATTTTCATCCTCGGCCAGGTCCAGCGCCAGCGTCCATCCAGTCGTCGGAGCTAGCAGATGACTCGGCATTACGAAAGCATCCTCGAACAGCCGATCAACGGCATTGCGCAAGCTCATGAAATCGCGGAAAGGATCCCACCTCATCAGCTCAGACATCTTGACTCACCTCCTCCCCGATCCAGGGTTTCCACACACCAAGCGTATCTGGCTTCAGCGCCAGGGTGCTTTCCTTTTCCGACATACACTATACAACGATTGCATAAGCGGAACATCAGATTAGCATAAGTGAAGTGTTAGAACTTGGTCGGTGTAGTTCCGTTCTCGGCATCGCGTGTTCCTCGTTGTTGTAGCGAGGACAGGGTCTCCTTCATCTCCCGTACCCAGCGCGGAATCCGGTCGCGTAGCCGGCGCCGTTGGGCAACAGCTAGCCCGGCCAATGTGACGGCTACCACCCAGCGTACGCCGGGGACTTCCGTCAAGACCACCATGCCGCAGGTCAAGTCGATTGGCCTCATGAAGAGGACCATGATCGCTTTCCGCTGTAGAGCGGCTACGGTGATCCCGGCCAGCAGCGTATACAGAGCTGTCAGCCACATGGGTAGGAAGCCGCACAACGTGACATACGTTAGAGTGCTCCATGTTAATAGTACATCAATCGGGAAATCATATTTGCCCAGCCGCGTTGGCCGTCTGGCATGACGCGCCAGCCATCCATCCAGCGAATCCCCCACCCATGCAAGCAACGTGATGATCACTGCCTGCGGAAGGGCGCGGGTGCCTTGAGTAACGCCCAGCCAGATCAGCCAGATGGAGATGATGACGCGCGAGAACGTTAAGAGATCCGCGATCCATGCCAACATCGCTCAGGCTCCTTATGCGATGATCCCGGCTTGGTCGTCTTGTTGCGCGGCATCGTGCGGCGGGAGCAGCGCACGCACGCGTTGGACGACCTCTCCTACCCGTACAGGGCGAACCATGAGCGCCGTCACCCGGTCCGCCAGGGATGCGTAAGCGTCTCGCTCAAATGTCCCTACCAGCAAGATGGTGGGCACTCCAGGCAACGCGCTGGCGAGCTCTCTTACCCGCTCAGGTGTTGCAAACTCGTCGCCCCACACGTCGATCAACACAAGCCGGGGGGCTACTCGCGACCGTAGCACGACCTGG
>JAGHDS010000272.1 GCA_021159845.1 Anaerolineae bacterium | reverse complement strand
GCCTGAGCCTCAGCGCGAACCTGAGCCAGGAAGTCGTCCGTCTGCGGGTAACGGCAGCAAGCAAAAGCGAAATCCTGCCACACGAGGATGCCCTTTTCATCGCAGAGGTCAAAGAATCGGTGATCCTCGTAAACGTTTCCGCCCCAACATCGGATCATGTTGCATCCCAGGTCGTCGAACAGAGCAACAGCCTGATCCACGCGCTCCGCATCCCGGCTATGAAAGGCGTCCAGGGGAACCCAGTTGGCCCCCTTGATCATGATGGGCTCACCATTGACGTAGAAGACGAAATGATGTTGGGGATCGGGGGGAACATCCACTCGACTCGTGCCCTCAGCAGCCGCCGGCTGAGACCAGGCCGTCCCGGCCGTCTCCGTGCGATCCACCACCAGCTTGCGGATGCCGACACGGTCCACCCGCTCCGCCACGACCTGCCCGTTCTGGCACAACTGAGCGGTGACCGCATATAAGTTGGGTTCTCCGTATCCCTTGGGCCACCACAACCGCGCGCCGGGCACCGGGATGCGACACCCGCCGGCCACGAACTCAACCGGCCACTCGAAGTCGAAGGTATGGTCGCCGCAGACGCCATGAAAGCGCATCGTGAAGCCATCCAGGGTGGGGGCATCGGCGCGGAACTGGAAACGCACCCCTAACACGGCCCCGTCGCGGCTGATGCTCTCCGTCCAATAGTACATCTGCTCAATAGCCGTGGCAGGCTGCTCCTCCAACCAGACGGGGCGCCAAATGCCCGCCGACACGGCCCGGGGCATGATGTCCCACCCCCATACATGAGGTGCCTTGCGTATGAAAAGCCCCTCCTCACGGCGCTCCCAGCTCATAGTGACAGCGTCATAGTGGAATCGGCGGGCATAGTTCACGGCGGACCCCAGACGAACGGCAATGCGATTCGCCTCACCGGGCCGTATCGCGTCGGTGACATCGAAGCGGTGTTCGATGAGCATGTTGGCCGCGCGGCCGACCTCAACGCCGTTGATCCAAATCGTGGCCAATGTGTCCAGCCCGGCGAAGACCAGAGTCCACCGCCGGCCGGCAGCCGTGCTCGGCACAGTGAACTCACGCGTATACCACCATTCATAGAACTCGAACGGCCGCAAGCGATAGATATGGTCCGCATAGAAAGGATCTGGTATCACGCCGACACGTTGCAAATCCAACTCAACATTGCCCGGCACGCGAGCCAGGACGGAAGGAGCCCCCACGCGAGCCAGATCGTCAGGGTGATCCACCCGATGTTCTCCCTCCAGGAAGTACGTCAGTTTCCACTCACCGTCCAGCGATATGATCGCCATGATCCGATAGCCTCCAAGGTCTCTCCTCGATTCCCAGATGCAAACTGCCGCCTCTTACCCTTTAACCCCCGTGATCACGATGCCCTGGATGAAGTATCGCTGAGCGAAGAAGAAGAGCACAACGCAAGGGAGTATCGTAACCAACGACGCCGCCATCAACAGGTTCCAGGCCGTCATCCCGTACATACCCGTGAACCTGCTCAACCCAAGCGTCAATGTCCACTTCTCACTACTACTAAGATAGATCAGGGGATTCATGAAATCATTCCAGTTCCACATGAAAGTGAAGATCACCATCGTGGCCAGCGCGGGCTTGGAGAGGGGTAGATAGATCCTGCTGTAGGTGCCGAAGTAGCCACAGCCATCGATCTTGGCAGCATCCGCCAGCTCCGGGGGGATCGTCAGGAAGAACTGCCTCAGCAAAAAGATGAAGTAAGCGCTGCCGAAGAAGTTAGGCAGGATCAACGGGATAAAGGTATCCACCCATCCCAACATCTTAAACAAGACGAACACAGGGATCATCGTCACTTGCGAGGGCAACATCATGGTGCCGAGGATCAGCATGAACAGAACATTCTTCCCCCTGGCTCTCAACCGGGCAAAAGCATAGGCCACGAGTGGAGAGGACAACAGCTGCCCGATGATAGCTGCCAGCGTGATCGTGGACGTGTTCAAGAAGTAGCGACCGAAGGGCAAAAAGGTCAAGCCGCGCCGAAAATTATCCCAGTGCAACGTCTTGGGAATCCACTCAGGCGGGAATAGGAACACCTCGCTGTCCGCCTTCAGCGCCGTCGAGAGCATCCAAAAAACGGGGATCAGGATGATCGTTCCCAGGACGAAAAGCAAAATATAAGTGACGATGTCGGCTGCAGCCTTCCTTCTCGACTTTGTCCATTCGAAGCCCATCGCCAGATTCATAGGATCACCTCACCCAACCATCTGCAAAGAACGGGCCACCAAGCCACATCAGCCGCCCTCGTAGTACACCCAGCGAGACGACGACTCAAACACCAAAGCCGTCAGCGCCAGGAGAATCAAGAACAAGACCCAGGCCAACGCAGACGCGTACCCCATCCGGAAGTACTTGAAAGCATTGCGGTATAAATACAAGACATAGAAAAGCGAGGCATAATGCGGCCCCCCGCTCGTCATGACATAGGCTTGCGTAAACACCTGGAAGGAGCCGATAATCCCCATGATAAGGTTGAAGAAGATCACAGGCGTCATCATAGGAATTGTGATGTGCGTAAGCTTGCTGACCGGCCCGGCCCCGTCGATCTCAGCCGCCTCATACAACTCCGTAGGGATACCTTGCAAGCGAGCCAGATAGATCACGATGCCACCACCAATGGACCACAGGCTCATGATGATCAAGGAGGGCACAACCCATTTCTGGCTCATGATCCAGGCTGGCCCGCGGATATGAAACAATTCCCAAAGCAGGTAATTCAGAATGCCAAAGTCCGGGTTAAAGATCCACATCCACAGCAATGATACCGCTACTCCAGAGATCACCGAGGGCAGGTAAAAGATCGTGCGGAACAGGGCCACGCCCCAGATATTCCGGTTCAGCAGCAGCGCGATCGCCAATGAGACCACAATGCCGAGTATGACCGATCCGATGGAGTAGTACGTGGTCACCTTCAACGACTGCCAGAACAGATCGTCCTTCAGAAGCCCCCGATAATTCGCAAGGCCACTCCACCTGGGTGGGGTGATGACATCATAAGTACTGAAACTGAAAAATAGGGAAGCGATGATGGGGCCGATTGAAAAAATGAAAAAACCTACGAGCCAGGGAGAGATGAACAAATAGAAAAAACGCTCCTCGATCTTGGCCTGGCGTCCCATCTTGTGTTTGGTACGGGCCATTTCCTCACTCCTTCACGCGCCCAAGCTCACTCCACAAGAAGGGCGGCAATCAGGAAGCCGGCTCACGCCTTCCCACTGCCGCCCTTCAGGGAGGGCTCCACCTCCAATTTCATGGCAGGTGGAAAAGGTCAGATAGAGTCACACCGCCGATCGTACCCCAGAGCGTGCCAATGGTTAGGAGCACAAGCCCTGTCTATGTCAACCCCAGCTGATTCAGGTTCTTCTGAATCCCCTCTTGCACGAGCGGGATCATCGTATCGACGGCTTCCTTGACGGTCTTCTGGCCAAGCCATACTGGCTCTAGCTCGCTGCGGAAGATATCGCGGATAGCGGCCCATCCGACGAGGATATGGCATGGCACATCGGACGTTGCGACCTCAATCGCCTCCTGGATGAACTTCGCCTCCGTATCCTTGGACAGCACCAGTCTGCCGCCTCTCCCCTCCATGAAGATGGGGAAGCCGGATCTCACGGCAGGCACAACAGAACGATACGGCACCTCGATCTTGATCGCCTCTGTGTCCGCCACCATCCAGCGCGAGAACTTCCAGGCTGCCTCGGGATGTTTCGTCTGCGACGAGATCTGGAGAGGATCGATCCAGAGATTGTTGCCTCTCGTCCCATGCCCATCCGCACCGCCCAACGGGTTAGGTGCCTCCGAGAACTTGAACTGCTCAGGCAAGTTCCCCCAGATCGCCCACGCCCCCGTGAACTCCATAGCCACCGCGCCGGTCTTCAACATGGGGCCCATCTGGGACAGGCTCTGCGCCGTCGCCGGAGTCGGCGTCACCTCGTCCTTATAGATGGCATCCGCCCGAGCTTGCAGCCCTGCCACCAGAGCGTCGTAGACGTTGGGATCATCCGTCTGCCACTTATGCAGGATGCCGCTGGCGTAATCATCCTGGCTGACCAGGTCCTCCCCCCACAGGCGCGTGTAGTACCAGGGGGAACTGTGACCCGGATTCAGCCCGTACTGATCCACCTTGCCATCGCCGTTCTTGTCCAGCGTCAGTTTCCGGGCCGTCTCAATCATATCCTCCCAGGTCCACCCGGCGCCCTTCCAGTCGGTCGGCGGCAGGTCAACTCCGGCCTGCTCAAACAACGTAGCATTGATGAAAACACCAGGCCAGCAGATGCACAGGGGCAAAGCGATCAACTTCCCGCCAAGGGTATATGCTTTGATCGTCACAGGGTAGAAATCGTTCTTAAGCTCGGAGTCCGTGTCCAAGTACGGATCCAACGGGAGAACCATCCCCCGCACAGCACGCTCCGCGTGAGGATTCGTGCCACCCGTGCCCATGATGTCAGGGGAGATACCGCCCGCGTACATGGACATGAGCTTCGGCTCGTACTCATCCCACGGCACAACGATCAGCTCGACCTTGATGCCCGTATCCTTCTGATCCCACGCCTTAATCAAGTCTTCAAGCATGGGATTCTCGGTCGGGTTAGTCCGCCACATGATGCTGATCTTGATGGCCTCCTTGGCCGCCTCCTTCGGCTTCGCCGTGGGAGCAGCCGCCTCCTTCCCCCCTGCCGGCGGGGCAGCCGCGGGCGGAGCACAAGCGGCCAGAAGCGCCCCTACAGCCGTCCCGGCAGACAACCGCAAAAACTCGCGTCGACCTATCTTTGCCGTTCTCATCGCCTTCCTCCTGCATCCAATCCTTAGGAGACTCAGGATCACGCACGATATTCCCGATAAGAGATCACAACCCGATAGGCATCACCCCCTTCCACTCCCCTCCCAACGTCATCCCAAATGACGCAGGGAAGAGAAAATACGTCTCTCCACCCTCAAACAAGCCGCCACTCAACTCCTACCTTCTTGAGCGCATAACCGATTTCCTCGACATAATCACCGTACCCCATCATCCAGTGAAATCCCCCCATCTCCCTCAATAACCTCCTCCAATCCCCTTCGATCTCAATGTCTACCTGAGAACGACAGATCGGGTAGGAGGGAGCGTCAATGATCCTCCCTTTGAACCCCAGCCACACATCCCCTTCAAAGCTAGGGGCGATCACCGTCACCTCCTGTCCTTGTCGAAACTCGACCTTCGGAGCCGCCCCATAGTCGGACTCGAAATGGGTAACGATCTTGGCGTCCTCGTAGTGCTCTCCATCCATCTTCCTCGGGGCCGTGCAATGAGCAAGCGTGACGATCCCATTATGGGGATAAGTAGGATCATTGAGGAAGACAGGCTTCCCGGAGATATGATGCAATAAGATGCCCGCGGGGATGACGACGAAATCGGACTCGCAGAAAGCCAGATCCCCCTCGTCGTTGATCAGACTCAAGACAAGGCACGCTGTCGTCTTCGCCAAGGGCATGATCGTGGTCATGCACTCCCCAACGGTAATGGCCCTCGAGCGCAGATCGCTCATCAGATCCCTGAAGACCTGGTGCAGAGCAAAGGCGTTAACGACGAAATCCTTCCGTGTGTGAAGTGAGGTCCCCGGGCGCGATAGATACTCCTCCGCCAGCCGGCGTGCCCGCTCCATAACATCCCGATCATTCCTGGCCTTGTTCAACCACTCCGCCAACCTGGAGTAGGCGACCGTCTCGATGTCCAAACGCCATCGCTCTCGAGCCAGCGATACAGCTCTGTCCCCAATGCCCCAGCCTCCCGGGGGCCCTATGGAGACAATCCGGCTATCCAGGGTGTTCTTCACCCCGTAAAGCGCCCGCAACTTCCGAAGCACTTCCCCGTAATCATCCACAACCACATCATCCACATCCACTTTAGGTTGGCGAAATTCATCCGATCGCTTTCGCAAAAAGGTGGGGTGAAGAATCTCATACCAGAGGTAAAGCGGGCCAGATCGG
>JAGHDS010000019.1 GCA_021159845.1 Anaerolineae bacterium | reverse complement strand
GCGTCTACGCGCCGGGCGAGTTCGACCTGGTGGGCACCATCGTCGGCGTCGTGGACCGCCACGAGATCGTGGACGGCCGCGCCATCGTCCCGGGCGACGCGATCATCGGGCTGGCGTCGTCCGGCCTGCACACCAACGGCTACTCCCTGGCCCGCCGCGTCTTCCAGGATTGGGACCTGCACGCCGTCGTCCCGGAACTGGGCCGTCCCCTGGGCGAGGCGCTCCTGGCGCCGCATCGCTCGTATCTGGCGGAGGTGCGGCGGCTGCGGGAGGCGGGCATCGTCATCAAGGGCATGGCGCACATCACCGGCGGCGGCCTCATCGACAACCCGCCGCGGATCTTCCCCGAAGGGGTGGCGGCGCGCCTCCATCGGGGGAGCTGGCCCATCCCGCCCATCTTCCAACTGATCCAGCGGCTCGGCGAGGTCAGCGAGGAGGAGATGGCCCACGTGTTCAACCTGGGCCTGGGCATGTTGCTCATCGTCCCGGCCGAGCAGGCCGATGAGGCGCTGCGCGTGTTGGGCGATGACGCGTGGCGGGTGGGGGAGATGGTCCCCCGCGATGGTGGACCGGCGGTGCGGATAGAGTGACGATGGACGAAAGACGAAGGACAAACGACAGACGACGAAAGCCCTTCGTCCTTCGTCGATCGTCATTCGTCAGCGTGGCTTGAGAGTGAGGTCCTATGAGCGAACGTGCACGATTGGCTGTCTTCATCTCCGGCTTTGGCTCCAACCTGCAGGCTATCATCGATGCCGTGCAGGCGGGCGAGCTGGACGCGGAGATCGTGGTGGTCGTCTCGAACCGCAAGGCCGCCTATGGGCTGGTGCGGGCCGAGCGGGCGGGGATCCCCACGCTGTACTTCCCGCTGAAGCCGTATCGGGAAGCTGGTCGCCCCCGCGAGGAGTATGACGCGGATCTCGCGGAACGGGTGGCGGCCTATGAGCCCGACCTGATCGTGTTGGCCGGGTGGATGCACGTCTTGAGCCCGGCCTTCCTGGACCGATTCCCGGATCGGGTAATCAACCTGCATCCGGCATTGCCTGGCCAGTTCCCTGGCACCCACGCCATACAGCGTGCTTATGAGGCATTCCAGCGGGGTGAGATCGACCATACCGGCGTGATGATGCATTACGTCGTCCCTGAGGTGGACGCCGGGCCGGTCATCGTATCCGAGGAGGTCCCCATTTATCCGGCGGACACGGTGGATGATTTGGAGGCGCGCATCCATGAGGTGGAGCATCGGCTGATTGTGGAGGCGATCCGGCGGTGTGTTCGTCGTGGAACGCGTGGGGCGTAGGGCGGAGAGCGGCGAGCGTGGAGCGTAGGGCGAAGGGCGTGGAGCGGGGAGCGGGGAGCGAAAGGCGTGGAGTGTGGAGCGGGGAGCGAAAGGCGTGGAGCGGAGGGTGGGAAGCGAAATTGTGTTTTACGCGATACGCACTACGCGAGACGTGGTGTGCGGTACGATCCCGTATTTCGTGGAGAAGGGAGATAAGGAACTATGAACCGACGTGCTTTGTTGAGCGTGTATGACAAGACGGGGCTGGTTGAGTTCGGACGGGGCCTGGCGGAGCTGGGGTTCGAGCTGGTGGCTTCCGGCGGAACGGCTCGGATCCTGGGCGAGGCTGGCTTGCCCGTGACTCAGGTTGATCAGGTCACCGGCTTCCCGGAGATTTTGGGCGGCCGCGTGAAGACGTTGCATCCGGCGGTACACGGCGGCATCCTGGCCCGGCGCACACCCGAGCATCTGGCCGAGCTGGAGAAGCACGGGATCACCCCCATCGACTTGGTGGCCTGTAACTTGTACCCGTTCGTGGAGACGGTTCGTCGCCCGGATGTGACGGAGGCCCAGGCGGTGGAGGAGATCGACATCGGCGGGGTGGCTTTGCTACGCGCCGCGGCGAAGAACTTCGAGTCGGTCACTGTCGTCTGCGATCCGGCCGATTATGATCGGGTGCTGGAGGCGCTGCGGGCGGGGGATGTTCCGGCGGATGAGCGCCGTTGGCTGGCGTTGAAGGCGTTTCGGCACACGGCCGCGTATGATGCTGCTATCGCCAACTGGCTGACCGGGATCGTAGAGGCCGACGAGCCTATGCCGGGCGCGCTCAACCTGGCAGCCGAGCGGGTGCAACTGCTGCGTTATGGCGAGAACCCGCATCAGCAGGGCGCTCTGTATCGGTGGGTGGGCGCATCGCCGACCTTCGAGCAGATCCAGGGCAAGGAGTTGAGCTATAACAATATCGTGGACCTGGAGGCGGCGTGGGCCATGCCGCAGGAATTCGACAAGCCGGCGGTGGCCATCATCAAGCACACGAATCCCAGCGGGTTGGCTGTGGCCGATACGTTGGTGGAAGCCTACAAGCTGGCGCTGGAGTGCGATCCCATCTCCGCCTTCGGCTCCATCGTCGCCACGAATCGCGAGGTGGACCTGGCGTTGGTGGAGGAGATCGGCTCCCTGTTCGTGGAGGTCATTGTTGCGCCGTCATATACGCCGGATGCGTTGAAGTGGCTTGCTCGGCATAAGAAGAATTGTCGGGTGATGGTGGCGAAGCCGGGCGGGGAGGATGGCCTGGTCATGCGCTCGGTGCGCAACGGCTTGCTGGCGCAGACGCCCGATTTGCGTGGCGTGGACGAGAGCAAGTGGCGGGTGGTGACGAAGCGGCAGCCCACCGAGGCCGAGCGGAAGAGCCTGGCTTTCGCCTGGATCGCGGTGAAGCACGTGAAGTCCAACGCTATCGTCTTCGTGCAGGGGACGGCTACGGTGGGCGTGGGCGCCGGGCAGATGAACCGGGTGGACTCTGTGCATCTGGCGGCGCGGCGGGCTGGCGACCGGGCGAAGGGGGCGGTGATGGCTTCGGATGCCTTCTTCCCCTTCCCGGATGGGATCGAGGCCGCGGCGGAGGCCGGGGTGACGGCGTGTATCCAGCCGGGTGGCTCCATCCGGGATGAGCAGGTGATCGAGGCAGCCGACCGGCTGGGCATGGCGATGATCTTCACGGGGGAGCGCCACTTCCGGCATTAGGCGCGTGGTATTTGGGGATTTGATCGTACGAGGCGGGGCCGTTGCGGGTGGAGCGACGGCCCCGTTTTTTGTGTATTGCCTTGCTGGGAGAGGAACCGCAAAGAGCGCAGGTGGTGCTGAGTTTCTGGGGAATTTGATGTTGTCATGACTTTTGGGAATTGCCTGGGGAATAGGGTAAGGTTTCAGATTATGTCCAATGGGCTGCGGACGGCGTAGGGGCCTTTATTCATGACGTGGGTATAGATCATGGTGGTTTTCACGTCCTTGTGACCTGACAGTTCCTGGACGGTGCGGATATCGTATCCGGCCTCAAGGAGATGAGTGGCGAAGGAATGGCGGAAGGTGTGGAGGGTGACGCGCTTGTGGATGCCTGCGGCTTGCGCAGCCCGGCGGACAGCTTTCTGGAGGCCACTCGGGTCGGCATGGTGACGTCGCACGACCCCGGAGCGCGGATCGACGGAAAGGCGAGCGGATGGAAATACCCACTGCCAGATCCATT
>JAGHDS010000347.1 GCA_021159845.1 Anaerolineae bacterium | reverse complement strand
TTCGAGCGTTAACCGCCCAAGTACCGTTGATTGCCATCCCGATCCGGCCTGAGTTCCACCCACCCTCTAACCCAGAGGCTTCCTGAACAGTAGGGGCTGCCTTGTGCGTCCAAACTAGATCCTGGAGCCATCGTAGTGTATCAATCATTTCTGGACTATCTAGCAGGCATTTTGTGGGATTCTTCTCTCGGTCGAATAGATCGCCGCCTCTTGCCCAGAGCATGCTTTCCCATACCATCCACCAATACGCATTGCTGCTTCCGAATTCCTTCCTAACTCCCTCACCTCCTGTCATTTTTACGGCCATTTCCACGTAATCATTGTATGTCCATTCTGGACTAGGGTATTCGAGGCCTACCTTTTCGAGAAGATCCATGTTTAAGAAAGTTGCCATGACATTAGGGCCGATCACGGTGGCATATTTTTTACCATCCATCTCATATATCTCGAGCAACTTAGTCATATAGAGCTTATCGTCGAGGAGTTCCGGGGTGGCCTCGAAATAAGGTGTCAAATCCAATAGAACGCCATCTGCCCAAAGGGTGGGGAAATACTGAGTGCCCGTACGAATACAGTCAGGAGGATTCCCACTGGCTATCCAAGCAAAGAGTTTCTGGGCATATTCGCTCCCTGGCAAGCCAATAGTCTCAATCTTGACGTTTGGGTTTTCCTCCATGTACGCTTTGGCAATATTGTCATAAAGAGTAAGCTCCTCAACATTACCCCATCCACTGAACCGAATTGTTACCGGCCCCTCCTTGGCTGGCTTTTCCTTCGGTTTCTCGGCAACAAGGCCTTCCTTCGGCATGCTGGGGGCACAGGCGGCCAATGCCATACCTACCATCGTCAATCCTAATCCCTTCAGCATTCCGCGACGGCTAATCCTTTTATCGATCATTTAAACCCTCCTTCTTAACTGGAAATGACTGCTCCGCTTTTCAATGTAGAAAGGTAATATCTTTGCACCTCCCTTCAACAAGGTTATAATTTTGGCCCAGGACGTAAGCTTGTGCGGGGGAGGATAGATTTCCTAACTCTGACATGATTGTACTACTCCCGGTGCACTCTGTCATCGTATCCTGAGACGTACCTGTGACATTCTGTGACTTGTGGGGTTCCACTCAGATGATATCTCGGGCTGAGTTTGCAGAGTGTGTGGCTAATGCTTATGATCACTTGTACGATTTGGTTCATCTCCGCACCCATCCTCTGACGGGCATCCTGATCCCCGATCCCTCTCTCCGTCGCAAAGAGAAAGCCTGGCGGTTGCATCACATCCTCCTCAATGTGATCGACGAGCTGGACCCTGGGCCGCAGGCCCCGACGTTCTCTAAGGAATGGCGCCGTCATCGGTTGATGGTATTACGCTACGTGGACGGCCTCGATCCGCAATCGGTGGCGGATCAGCTTGCCATCAGCCGCCGACACTTCTATCGGGAACATAAGGCGGCTATTGAGGCTATTGCCAGCATCCTGTGGGATCGCTATGTGGCCCCTGCTGAGTCCTCGGTAGTGCGGCCAGTGCCCCCAGACCAGGAACCCGCTGATCGGTTGGAGTTGCTGCGCCTGGAGGCCGCCCGGATCAATCAGGCGAATCGGTATACTCATCTGCCCGAGGTGGTCGAGAGGGTGGTCGAGCTGATATGGGAGATGGCCAGGCAGAAGAACATCCATATCCTCATGAACCTGGAGCCGAATCTGCCTAATGTGGGCGTGGATCGGAGCATCCTGAGACAGCTCCTGCTCGAGGTGCTGAGTTACCTGGTAGAGCGTCTGGCCCAGGGAGAGATCCAGATACAAGCCGAGCGGGAAGGCGATCGCCTGCGCCTCTCATTACGGGGTCAAGGGATTCAAGAACCACAAAGGACCGTGCGTCCTGATGGAGAGGAAGCGCGCTTCGCCACGATCAGGGAACTGGCGGCCATGCAGGATGCTCAGATCGGGCCTCTCCTCGAGGACCAAGAGCAAGCAGGATTTGAGTTACAGCTTCCCATTGCCCCACCGCGCACGGTTCTGGTGGTGGATGATAACGAGGATGTGCTTCAGCTGTTCCAGCGCTATCTTCAATCGCATCACTATCGGGTTATCACGGCACAGAGCAGCATCGAGGCGATCCAACTGGCCCGGGAGTTGCAGCCATATGCCATCACTCTGGACCTGATGATGCCGGAGCAGGACGGGTGGGATGTCCTGCAAACCCTGACCAACCAGCCGCAAACACAACATATCCCTATCATCGTCTGCACCGTATTGAGCGCCAAGGAGCTGGCGTTGTCGTTAGGAGCTGCAGCCTTCCTGGGGAAGCCGGTCACGGAAGAAACGCTTATATCCGTCTTGGAAGCGCTGGGAGGGAAATAGTGGGCACACGGCCATGCGCTCACTACAGACAAACCTGCTTTGAAGCATGGATTGAGCGTGGTCTTCCGTTGCCCTTAACCGAGAGGGTGACCTTGACGGCGCTGTTGTCTAGAACCGCCTGGACCCATTGGAGGATCTCTCCCGGCATCAACCCCTCGGCTTTGGTGATCACCATACTTCCCTTCAGGGCTTCCACATGATCAAGCTCATCCTGCGCGGAGACGATGATGATGGGGGTGTCTCGCCACTGGCTTGATGATCGGAGACGTCGGATCACCTGGGCACCGTCCATGTCGGGCAGCATCAGATCCAGCAAGATCAGGTCGGGGCGGTGCAGCCGGATCATGTCCAGCGCCTCCTGGCCGCCATATGCACTGAATACCTGGTATCTCCGAATCGGGCTGTCCAGCATCCGGCTCAGGAGACGGACGAAATCGCGATCGTCGTCGACGACTAACACACGGTTGACATCCTCCCCAAATCGGCGCAGGACGTCCCATAGATCCTGGTGGGATACCGGCTTGATCAGGTAGCCATCTACAGCCAATTGTTGCCGCAGCAGCCCCTCACCAGGTAGTGGGCAGGCGATGAACGGCATCCGCAATCCCCAACTATGGGCGGCCTCCTCTAGACGCTGGGCCGGGATCGATTCATCGCTGCTGTCGAGCAGAATAGCCTGTGGCATGAGTTGTCGTGCCATGTCCCGGGCCTGTTCCAGGCTGTAAACAGCCACGGTGCGATACCCGCGTATGTGTCGAGCCAGCAGCCCGGCCGCCGATGGGCTATGGGTGATGGTCAGAAGGATGGGGACTTCTCCCCATTGGTCTGATGGGATCGGCTCCTGGGTGAGGGAGCGATTGCCATCATTTGCGGCCAGCTCATGGACGGCTATGGGGAGGCTGAAGTAGAAAGTGCTGCCCTTGCCCACTTCGCTTTTCACCCAGATGCGCCCACCGTGCATCTCCACGAATCGTTTGCTGATGGCCAGACCCAGCCCCGCACCGCCGTGGCGCCGCCGTGTCGACCCGTCGGCTTGTCGGAACTCCTCGAAGATGCGAGGGATATCCTCGGGGGCGATACCCACGCCTGTGTCGGCCACCCAGAAGATGACGTTATCATCCTCTTTCCGAACGCCCACGGTGACGCTCCCTTGCTCGGTGAAGCGAGCGGCGTTGTTCAGCAAATTGAAGAGCACCTGCCGTATGCGTGTGGGATCGACCCGAATCCGCGGCAGGCCTGGTTCGATCCTCACGTGCAGGGCCAGGCCACGTGTCTCCACCAGGCTGCGGGCTGTCTCCACCGCCTCCCGAACCAGGATGGCCGGATCCACCTCTTCTGGCAACAGGCTCATCTGCGCCGCCTCGATGCGGGCCAGGTCCAGCACGTCGTTGACCAGCGTCTGCAGGTGGCAGGCGTTGCGGTGTACGATGCTCAGATCACGCATGTAGGAGGGCGGCAACGGCGCGCCATAGTATTCAGGCGATTGCGCCATCATCTCCGTGAACCCGACGATGAGGTTAAGTGGCGTACGCAGTTCGTGGCTGATGGTCTGGGCGAATTGCTGCTTGAGCCGACGGGCCTCTTCCGCCTGATCGCGGGCCAGCGACAGCATATAGTTGGCCCGCTCCAATCTATACGTGGCTTCATCCAGCGCCTTCAGCGCACGGCTCAGCTCGGCCTGCCGCTCTCGGGCGATCTTTTCGTTGCGGAGGGCCTGCTCATAGCCATTCCACGCCCACGCCAGGGCGGTGTATAGATTGCGAGAGCTTAGCCAGGATGCCAGGGTGGCCAGGAGGATGACGACGGCGGGAAGCCACATGTCTATGGAAAGAGGGGATACATGAAGATGGGTGTGACCGATGGCGATGGTGAGCGATCCGGCGAGCGCGGCGACCAGGAACACGGCTCGTTGTCCCATGAGAACGCTGGCGAAGATGACCGGCAGAATGAACAGATAAGAGAGCTGGCTCATCCGCAGTACGAGCACGATACAGGCTGTTGCGACGAGCATACCGCTGATGAGAAGGCCGCAGGCAAGTGGGGTCGAGCGATCTTTGAAGGCGTAGCCGAGGCTACAACTGAGGATGAGAAGGGTGCTGCCGACCCATGCCTCCAGTGATGCGTTTCCACCCGTGACTGGCCAGACGAGCAGGGCCAACCAGACGTAACCGATCAATCCGATGAAGAGGACGATGACTTTGAACGAACCGGCGCGCAGTTGCATCAGGTTATCACGCAGGTGTGGCGCTTCTGGTATCACGTTCATGGTTGCCTCCCGGTCCGGTACAGACTCTCGGTCCTTTGGGGAGTGTGCGGCGAATCATCCTGCGGCAGTCGGGCGCCTCACCGAGCGCTGAAGCGCCCGAGTTGACAAGAAGCTCGGATGTGCACGGGTAGGTTGAGGGAACAAGGCTTCGGGGTGCTACAGGGATTGCACGATGCCAGGTCGCTGTATCAGGAGGTGCTTCGAGCGTCACTCCTCTTCCAGCCGCAATACGGTGAAGAAGGCCTCTTGCGGAATTTCCACCCGGCCGATCTTCTTCATGCGCTTCTTGCCCGCTTTCTGTCTCTCCAAAAGCTTGCGCTTCCGGGTGACGTCGCCGCCATAACACTTGGCGAGCACGTCCTTCCGTAACGCCTTAACGTTGGCGCGGGAGATCACTTTCCTTCCAATAGCTGCCTGGATGGGCACCGTAAATAGTTGCCGGGGGATGACTTCCTTCATCTTGGAGACCAGGCGTTGTCCCTTGATGTATGCCTGATCCCGGTGCACGATCATGGATAGAGCATCTACTGGCTGCTCATTGACCAGCACGTCCAGACGTACCATGTCCGCTGGTCGATAGCCGTCAAACTGGTAGTCGAGCGAGGCATAGCCGCGCGTGCGCGCCTTCAGATCATTGTAGAAGTCGACCAGGATCTCGCCGAGTGGGATCTTGTAGGTGAGCAATACCCGTCGCTGATCGAGGTATGCCTGGTTCTTGAACTCACCGCGCCGCTTGGTGACCAGCTCCATCACTGTGCCGATGAACTCCGCCGGCGTGAAGACGGTGATCTCCACCCACGGCTCAGCGATCTCCTCGATCTCATTCTCGGGCGGTAGCTCGGCCGGGTTATCCACGATGATCTCTTCACCATTTGTCTTGCGCACGCGGTACTCCACAGAGGGCGCTGTGAACACTACATCCAATCCATACTCTCGTTCCAGCCGTTCCTGCACGATCTCCATGTGGAACAGGCCCAGGAACCCACAGCGGAAGCCGAACCCCAACGCCTGTGATGTCTCAGGCTGGAAGGTAAGCGCCGCGTCGTTGAGCTGTAATTTCTCGAGCGCCTCGCGCAGCAGCTCATAATCCTCGCCCTCGGTGGGGTAAACGGATGCGAAGACCATAGGCTTCATCGGTTGATAGCCGGGCAATGGCTCTGTCGCCGGGTTCGCTGCCAGCGTGATCGTATCCCCTACCCGGCATTCCCGCACCGTTTTCAGCCCCGTGGCGATGTACCCGACCTCTCCTGCGGATAGTCCTGTGGTGGGGCGCATAGCTGGTGTGAACACGCCGATCTCCACTGGCAGCGTCTCCGTCCCGGATGACATCAGGAGCAGTGGCTCATCGGCGGAGATACTCCCATCCATGAGGCGCACGTAAGCCACGACGCCCTTGTAAGCGTCGTAGTGTGAATCGAAGATCAGCGCCCGAAGTGGTGCATTGGGGTCCCCCTGGGGCGGTGGAACATGCTCCACTACTGCCTGGAGCACCTGATCGACATTTGTACCCTCCTTGGCGGAGACGCGGAGGACCGATTCCTCTTCCACGCCCAATAGATCGGCGACCTCCTGTGCCACCTCATCGGGCTGTGCAGAGGGCAGGTCAATCTTGTTGACCACGGGGATGATCTCCAGGTCGTGTTCCAGCGCCAGGTAGAGGTTGGCCAGCGTTTGGGCTTCGATGCCTTGCGTGGCATCTACCACGAGGATGGCCCCTTCGCAGGCGGCCAATGCCCGGGAGACCTCGTAGGAGAAATCGACATGGCCGGGTGTGTCGATCAAGTTCAGCTCGTAAGTTTCGCCATCTGTGTGCGTGTACATCATTCGTACAGCGGAATCCTTGATCGTCACGCCCTTCTCACGCTCCAGGTCCATATCATCCAGGACCTGATCGCGCATCTCTCGCTCGCTCAGCGTCCCGGTGAGCTGGAGTAGACGGTCGGCCAGGGTCGATTTACCGTGATCAATATGGGCGATAATACAAAAATTCCGGATGTGTTCTAAATCCATCATCGCTTAGCCAGTGTCGCGAGACATCCCTTTTGTCCTTGAAACGATTCAATGTAGATTATACCTCAACCTGGACGGAACGACGAAAACCGGCCGATAGGTGCCCATGCGCTGGGGAAGACGGCTTGAAGTGGTCCTCGTACCCCTTGTAAAGCGTAGCCCGACGGTTCCGTGGTGGGTGTCTATGAATGATGCTTGCACTGTCCTCCTGCCGACTTGACAAATCGGTGCAGGGTACGGGATACTCGCGGTGGTTAGCGGAGCGAGTTGAGGAGGGGGGACTGCAAGGTGATGGGGTCCAACAGACCATCGGGCTGTTGGACTGCAGGACACACAACTCTGTGAGACCCAGTGTACGAAGATGTGGCGCAGCTAATCTCTCTTACCCTAACGGTGAATAGTGACGTGGCGAGGAAAGTCGGGTTCCCAGTGATACTCGGAGGATATTGATGAGCTCATTCTATCTGCAGAACCGTGATCCTTTGGCTCCTCTCACACTAGTCCCACTCCCGCTTGGGGCTGTGAGGCCGCGTGGATGGCTGTTACGCCAGCTTCGTATTCAAGCCGATGGGCTTACAGGCCATTTGGATGAATTTTGGCCCGATGTAGGCCCAAATAGCGCTTGGCTGGGAGGCACTGGCGAGGCGTGGGAGCGCGGCCCTTACTATTGCGACGGGCTGATTCCTATTGCTTTCTTGCTGGAGGATGGAAGATTATTGGCCAAAGCGCGTCATTGGATCGAGGCCATGATTGCTAGCCAGCGAGAGGATGGTTGGTTCGGCCCGCCGCAGAATGAGGATACCTGGCCGTTGATGGTTGCCTTGAAGGCGCTAAGCCAGTACCACGAGGCGACGGGCGATGACCGGGTGCTGACGTTAATGCGTCGCTACTTCTGGCATTTGTGGAATGCACCGGTGGATCTCCCACATGATACCTGGCGTGGTGTGCGGTATGCCGATAATGTGCTCTCCATTTATTGGTTGTATAACCATATCGGGGAGCCCTGGCTATTGGATTTGGCTCGCAGACAATATGAGGCTGGGTTCGATTGGGCGAGTTGGTTTTTCGAATTCCCTTGGCGGGCAAAAATTGAGCCGTTCGAGTTCCGGCACGAGCACCATGTGGTAAACGTGGCTATGGCGATCAAGAACCCGGCTGTATGGTACCAGCAAAGCCATAATGAGCGTTATCGACGGGCAGTTTATGTCGCGTTGGAAAATCTGGATCGTTATCATGGCCAGGTTACGGGACTCTTCACCGGTGATGAGCACCTGGCCGGGCTTGATCCCACTCAAGGCACTGAGTTGTGTGCTGTAGTGGAATTCATGTTCTCGTTAGAAAACGTCATTGCCATCTTGGGGGATCCGGTGCTAGGAGATCGACTGGAGAAATTGGCGTACAATGCGTTGCCAGCGCCCTTTACCCCGGACATGTGGGCACATCAGTATGACCAACAGGCTAACCAGGTATTGTGCACAGTCGCTGAGCGTCATTGGACGAACAATGGCCCGGATTCTAATGTCTTCGGGTTGGAGCCTAACTTTGGGTGTTGCACAGCCAACATGCATCAGGGATGGCCAAAGTTCATCAAGCATCTATGGATGGCTACGCCGGACAATGGGCTGGCGGTCGTGGCATATGGGCCATCTCAGGTGCAAGCGCTTGTTGGTGATGGAGCACAAGTGACCGTGGTTGAGGAGACAGATTATCCATTCGGTGGAGTAGTCCGTTTCCGTGTCTCTTCGGAGCGGCCGGTGACGTTCCCCTTATGGTTCCGGATCCCGGCTTGGGCTGAGGGGGCGACCATTCAAATCGGGGAGGATGCGCCGGAGACCGTGGAAGCTGCTCGCTTTCATGTGGTCGAACGCACCTGGCATCCGGGTGATGAAGTGGAGCTAATATTCCCCATGCTTGTGCGGGCAACGACGCGTTACCGCAATGCTGTTAGCCTCGAATATGGTCCGTTGGTATTCGTATTGAAGATCGCCGAGGAGTGGAAGCAGATCGGTGGCGAACTTCCTCATGCTGATTGGGAGGTGTATCCGCGTTCCCCGTGGAACTATGGACTGATCGTTGATCGGGATGAGCCCGGTCGATCTGTTTCGGTGATCACCAGGCCAGTGGGTGAGATCCCCTTCCATCCAGAGCAGGTTGCCGTGCAGATGCGGGCATATGGGCGTCGTATCCCTGAGTGGGGGCTGGTGAGAAACTCGGCCGGCCCGGTGCCGGAGAGCCCAGTGATGTCATCAGAGCCTGTAGAGGCGCTGACGTTGATTCCGTATGGCAGCTCTCATTTGCGTATCGCGGAGTTCCCGGAAGTGCAAGGCTGAGTATGTTGACCGTCCTTCTGCAGAAGATGGCAGCGAGGTGGGGTGTACGCCCTCAAAGTATTGGCGGCCAGGCTCGAATGTGGGAAGGATATATCATTTTATAGTCCATTTTTCCCCCGAAGTGGGACGATTGATATCCTAGACGAAATTCGCAGAAACGGTTGTCAATGATCGAGTGGTCGATTCAAGAAGGAAATGACACAATAGGTAGTATTAATTCGTGCTACATGTACTATATGTAGTATGCCAATCTCGCGGCGGCGCTACTCGAGGGGAAGTGGCAATATAAACCAGGGAACAGGTGCCTATTGCGAGCAGTGTGCGGGTAAGGTATAATGAATGGGAGTTTTCCTCGGATGGCGTGGCACCGTGTGCAAGGTGATGTATGGGAAGTCATATCCTCTTTGTTGGCAAGAGCGATCCTATCTTAGACCCTATATGGCCGCGCCTGGAGAGCAAGGGAATGCGGATCACGTTGGCTGCTAGTCAGCGATCGGCTATCGAATTGGCTCGTGAGAACTTGCCTGATCTCGTCATTGTAGATGGGACCACGTCGCGTTCTGCCGGGCGGCTGTGTCGTTCATTGCGGCGGGCTTCGCCTCATAGCGCCCTTCTGCTCCTGACGGATGAAAATGGATTCGTGGAGGACGTGCCTTGTGAGATGCAGATGAGAAAGCCTTTTACTGCTCGTAAGCTCACCGCTCGTATCGGCGAGATATTGGAGCAACATGCTCCGAAGCTGCTGCAAGTGGGGGATCTCATCCTGGACCCAGCAACGCGGGTTGTACAGGGGCCGAGGGGCAAGCAGAAATTGCGACCTAAGGAATGTGATTTGTTGATGGCCTTGATGGAACGAGCTGGAGAAACCGTCAGCCGCGAGGAGCTGATGAAGAAGATCTGGGATACGCAATATTTAGGCGACACGCGCACCCTGGAAGTGCATGTGTGCTGGTTGCGTAAAAAGATCGAGGTGGATCCCAAGCACCCACGATATGTGCGCACAGTGCGTGGAAAAGGATATCGTCTGGACGTTGATTCATAAGTGTGTAACAATCAGCCCTGATGAAGAATCTAAAATCCCGGCCTTTTCGAGGGGCCGGGATTTTAACTATCCTGCAATCTGTTTGAATTACCCTGCCTGCTGCGCCTGTCGCAGTGCTTGATTTAGCGCTTTCATCAGGCGGGATTTACGTCGCGCCGCGTTGTTGCGATGGATGACGCCTTTTTCCGCCGCCTTGTCTAGGGCCTGGATAGCAATACGGGCGTATTCTTGGGCAGCTTCTAAGTCACCTGCTGCCAAGGCACGCCGTGTATGCTTGACATATGTGCGAGCGCGTCCACGGATGATGCGGTTGCGGAGCCGCTTACGCTCTGAGCTGCGGGTGCGTTTCAGCGCGGACCTGGTATTTGCCACCTGCTTCCCTCCTCAGTCGTTCCAATGCTCAGCTTGCATTCTTCCCACAGACGCTTATTATAGCTGGTTCTGTTGTTTTTGTCCAATCTGGTAACTGAGGGGGTGCATTTCAAATTGGTGGTAGATTAGGAGTGTAAGCTTTGGTCCAAAGGGCATCAAAGCGATGGCTCATGATGGCCGTCCGAACGGGGAGGAGACAGTTGATTCCGGACCTACTCCACCTCATG
>JAGHDS010000127.1 GCA_021159845.1 Anaerolineae bacterium | reverse complement strand
GTCCACTACACCGGGCGCACAGGGGAAGCGGCCGGCCGCCGATCACGTATCGGCGGTCGAGGATCTGATGACACACGGCGTAGCCGACACGATCCGCGCGATCTAGCAGGTTCCCTGGTGCCAAGGCAATGATCCCCACGATCACGAGCAATGAGATCAGGACGAGCAATTGTTGGGATCGAGGCCATGAGGGTTCCCTCGCTCCCGGGAGAGGAGTGTGATTGGCCCCGCTCTCCGTTCTTGTATCCATCGTGTGTGTCACCCCCTGGGCTATGCTCGATTATAAGAGCGAAAGTGGGCTTTGCAAATTGATGGTGGCTCGTGGGATTGGGTGCTGAAAAAATCCCTCGGACGGCCCGTGAGAGGAGCCCCCCGGCTTCTCCGAGAACCAGAGTGTCCCAGACGTCCACCACCAGGCTCCTGCCCTGATTTTGTACGAGCCGCTCAACGGTGAAACGGGACATAGCCCGATCGCGAGGGGGAGGGGTGAATGTGCCAACGCGGGGGCAGATGAAGGACAATCGTCATAGCTATCTGCCCTTGCGCCTTTGCCTCAGGGGGCCACTCTGGACTCCATTTTCCAGCTTCCCTACTCTCGCCGAATTCCGAGAGGAGCATCGCGAGCGCGAGTATAGCAATCCGGTGCCCCGTAGCTTAGCCGGGTCGGACATGATGGAGTCTGGCTGAGGAGAGCGACCAATGCCCGGCTCCCTACCAAGACCTGGTTTCCCGAGGCGACATCGTCATGCTACAATATGCGTGTCAATCACACCCCAGAGGTTACCCATGCACTGGCTTAATCTGCTCACATGGATCACGGCAGGGGGGGCTTTCACCCTCCTCGACTTCTTCGCCCTCACGTCCTGGAGAGAACGCGAACGGCGGGCGGCTCAACGCGCGGCGATCCTGGCGATCGTGCTTCCCTTACCCTATCTGGCGACCACACTCCTCCCCGTTTCACTCCAAGCCATAGCCCAAGTAGTGCTGCTGGCCATCCCCGCGATTGGTCTCCTGCTGGCCTTATACCCCGGTCATACCCCGGCCCCTCGGATGGGGCTCCCGAGCACCCGCGTGGACGAGCGCGACATCATATTCGCCCGTATGCGGCTCTCTCCAGGTATGCCGGAGTACCAGGCCTATTACATTATGCGCCCGGAGAACAAGGAGATCGACGATCGCCTGCGCGCCCGGCCGGGATTGCTCTCACCGGATGCCCTGTTTTACAATCCGCTGACCACCCCTGCGGCCGATGCAAGCTTCCGCGTGATCGAGTCCATGCGCGCCCGTGTGGACGGCCCCGTGGCAAAGGAGCGCATTCCCGTCACGGCGGAAACGATCACACCGTTTATCAAGGAGCTGACGAAATACTGGGGGGCGCGGGATGTCGGCATCACCGAGTTACGCGATTATCACCTATATACGCACATCGGTCGTGGCGACGGAGTATACGGTGCTCCGATCACACTCAACCATAAGTATGCCATCGCCTTCACCGTGGAGATGAGCTACGAGATGGTCAGCGCAGCCCCCCGGACACCGGCGATCATGGAATCGGCCCGGGAGTACCTGGAAGCCGCGCGGATAGCCCTCCAGCTAGCCGAATATATCCGCCTGTTAGGATACCCGGCGCGAGCGCACATCGATGGCAACTATAGAGTGATCGCGCCGCTAGTAGCCTGGGACGCCGGGCTGGGAGAAATCGGCCGTATGGGCCTGCTGATGACGCCCGACCTGGGGCCACGGGTGCGCATTAACGTCGTCACAACCGACCTTCCTCTCGTGCCGGATGGACGGCGGCCGGATCCGGGCATGATCGATTTCTGCCTGCGGTGTCGCAAATGCGCGGAGAATTGCCCCAGCAAAGCTATTCCCCTGGGTGATCCTATACAAGAGGGGGAAGTCGTGCGCTGGAAGATCAACCCGGAGGCCTGCTATCGGTACTGGGCGACCGTAGGGACGGACTGTGCCATCTGTATGAGGGTATGCCCCTACTCCCACCCGGATACCCTGGCCCACAATCTGGTCCGGATGGCCATTCGCCGCTCTGAGCTCTCCCGCATAGCCGCGCTGGCTATGGATGATTTCTTTTACGGAAGGTGGCCGTCACCACGCATCGCACATGATTGGCTGCCCGAGCAGGAACAACAGTCATCGTCGCGTCGGCGAGGTCGGACGCGCTGAGTGTACCCGCTTGGAGAAATGCCTCTCATCACGTACAATAACGATGAAGCGAAGCAGCTTCACTCCCGTTACCTGAAGATGCCCTTTTATGCTTCTTGCCAACTCAACACTATCAGGGAGGTGGTTCTACCATGGCTTCCAAGAAGATCTTGGTCGTGCTGCCCCCTCGTGATTTCGACATCAACGAGTACCTCACGCTAAAACACATGTGTGAGGAGCGGGGGCATAAGGTATCCGTTGCCTCCATCGCTTCCGGCACGGTAGAGTCCAGCGAGGGGGTTTCCGTGCCCGTAGATGCGAGGCTACATCAGGTAAAATCTTACCAGTACGATGCCGTGGTCTTCCTGGGCGGTGAGGGGGCCCGGATCTACTTTGATGATCCCCAGGCTCGCAAGTTCGCCTCGGACGTCAAATACAAGACGATCGGCGCCACGGGTAATGCGGCGGTTCTCCTTGCCCTGGCAGGTCTGCTTGATAAGAAGAAAGTAACGGCCCCTCCTGAATACGCGGAGTGGGTCGTACGCGGCGGGGCATCCTACACCGGTCGGCCACTGGAGATCGATGAGAAGCTCATCACGGCCCAATATTCTACCTTGGCGGAGTCCTTCACCAACGCCCTAATCGAGGCCATCGAGTAAGCGCTTCCCCCAACTACAACGAACAACAACGAAGCCCCTCCCTTTCGAGGAGAGGGGCTTCGCTTTCTTCAGAAGTTCAGCCGATCTACCAACGATACCGGACCGTGTACGTGACCTTTCGCTCTCCATTAGCTGGCACTTTGATCTGCCACTTGATGGTCTGGACATCCAGCTTGGTGAACTCGGCCGGATCCGCCTTCACGATCTCCCACTCCGACCATCGCGACAGGTGCTCAATCACCTGCACCTCGACATCCTTCTCCTTATGATTGCGCAGCGTGATCTCGTAGCTCTCCTCGATCGTGCGATCGCCGAGCTTCTTAAACTCCGTCTGCTTACGTTCGCCGACCACGTCGAAGGCGTTGCCCAACTGCAGGCGAACGGTCTCGCCCTTGGGTGTATGATCGATCGTGTCCTCACCGATCAGCAGAGGGGCTCCATCTACATCCGCCTTGTAGACCCGCACAACGCCACGCGGTAACTCAGTGTCCAGATTAGACTCGGGCCCTGTCTTGAACTCCAGCATAACGGACACTTTAGAGCTGCTGTATGTGCCGTATCCTGGGTCCAGGATCGGCTCGCTGACACGGAAGTATCCCCCACCGGCACCATCATAGACCAGCGTCTTCGTCACCGGGACATGCGTACCCTGCACGAACTCGATCTGCTTGGTCTGATTATCCTTGACGGTCACCGGCCGCTTGACCTCGTACAAGTGGTACTCGAAGAAAGGCCGTGCCTCCACCTGAGGGGCTGCCGCCGTCCGTACGGCTAAGGCCTCCTTCACCACACCACGCGGCTGTGGGACCTGATGGATATCCCCGGCAACGAGTTTCAGCCGGGCATTCCTATACGCGGCGCCGCTGTGATTATCGAGCGTCACCCACCCGTTGAGATCCATGTTCGTCTCATCGGCCGATAACAGGAGGACATAATTCGCGTGCCAGGAAAGCCCATGAGTCAGGTAGGTGATCTCCACGTCGTGTGGGCCGGGCTTATTAGCATCTACCAACCACACGAGCGTCGGCCGGGTGATCAGCCCCTCCGGCAGAGCGGGGAAGGAGAAGGTGCGAATCTGGTCACGCTGCAACACGGTAACGCTGCCATTCTCTCCCTGGATGATGATGTCACCAGCCCCGCTTAGAAGCCGGCCCGAATAGGTGCTCCCATCCTCAGTGACCACCTCGATAGGCTGATCGACGTACTTCTCCAACAGCCGGCTGGCCCCGACGACGTCGTACTCGAAGTTTTGCTCGAGCACCGTCGTGCCCTCAGGATCGGTCAAAGAGCGGAAATGCACACTGGTCGGGTCGATCTGAGCAGCCACGTTGCTGATCGCGACCTGATTGATGCCAGCCTGCAGATCCAACACACGCGGGTCTCGAACCAGAGCAAGGTCCTGGTTATACACCGTGAGCTCCGGCGAGGGGGTGTCCGCCTGCACCTGAGGAATTCCCCCAACCAACATCAGCATAGCCAGCAAACCTAACGTCACCCACACTCGTATGCGAGTCCTCATTTTCACTCCTCCTTACATTCTGGCGTTCCGGGTGTCGAGCCACGTGCTTCGGCGAATCCTTAGACGTTGCCAGGCACCGCCATGTTCCCTCACTGTATGCAAAGAATGGAGTCGACTATCCATGTGCGGTCTCGTCGCGTCGAGCGATGAAGATCATCCGGTCGGAATCGGATTCCAGCGGATCCAGATCCCAGGAACCGTAGACAGCCTCGACGATATACCCTGACCTCTCCAGCAATAGCTGCATCTCAAAGCGCCCGAGATACCGCAAGGTGAACGGTGTCACCGTGCGACGAATGGTTCCGTCGGGGGATATCTCGTCGTAAATGAAGTGAACGTCCAGCCTTTGCTCAGCGAAGTCCACCCGCCGGGCGTGCTGTTTCACGATGGTAACGCCCGTCGTCTCGTCCTTCCACGTGTGTTGTAACATCAGGCGGCCATCCTCCTCACCCAAGCGCGCCGGGTTAGGGAGGAACAAATCGATAATGAGCAGGCCACCGGGCTGTAGATGGCGACGCCAGCAACGCAGGGCCATCGCCTGACCCCGCACGGTTTCCAAATGCATGAAGGAGTTCAAAGCGCAAAAGGCCATGTGAAACCGCTGTTCCAGCGCGAAATCGCGCATATCGGCCCGGACCAGTCGCACCTGGCTCTCAACATCCGCCGCCCTGATCTTTTCCCTGGCGACCGCCAACAAGGCTTCGGAGATATCGATCCCAGTCACCTGAAATCCAGCCCGGGCGAGTGGTAACAATAATCGGCCCGTACCGGCGGCCAACTCCAGGATCGGGCTGCCGACACGCTCGGCAAACCCCAGGTACATCGGAACATCAGCATCGAAGGCACCGTACTCATAATCATAGTAGCGTGCGAAAACATCAAAGTCCACCGTGCCGGGCATACATCCCCTCCTCTGACGCCTATACCAGCTTAAAGGGCAGCATCAAGATCCAGGCCGGAAAAACAGGAGGGATGCCATTTCCAGCAATCCCTCCCAGCTACTGATGTCTCGGAAGAGCCTCTCCCCACTCAGCTAATCCTTGGCAGGCCCAGTCGCGTTGCCAGACAACAGGTGCTTGACCCTGTCCACGTATTTCGTATCCACTAAGGCGGTAACCCGATCTCCCGGCTGGAGCACGGTATCCCCGTGGGGGATGATCAGACCACGGCCGCGCCGCACGCTGACGATCACGCACTCGTAGGGTAGAGATAGCTCGCGGATCTGCCGGCCGGCCGCCGGGCTGGATGGCGTCACCTCCGTCTCCACGAACTGCGTCCCCGTCACATTTCCCAACCGCAGGCGATCCATACGGTGCTGTAACTCCAATCGGCGGGAGATGGCGATGTTGTACGCCCGGATAATATCCCCGCGCCGGACCATTCCCAACAGCCGTTTGGGATCATCACGGGCCACGACAGGGAGTCGCCCGATATCCCGGACCCCCATACGCTTCAGTACCACCCATACAGGCTCGTCGGGATAGGCGACGATGATCTCACGCGTGCAGATATCGCGAACTTTCAAGTCCGACGAGGGGTGCGCCGTCGTCGCCCGCTCAAAATCCTGCAACGTGACGATGCCATATAACTTCCCGTCCTTATCCAGCACGGGGAACCCGTGATGATGGGTACGTGCGAAGGCATCTGCCAGCTCACTGATCGTCATATCAGCCGAGACGGTATCGGGATTGGAGGTCATGACCTCGGCCACCGTGATGCCCTGCATGATATCGATATCCCGACCGTACCATAGCCGGATACCCCGGCGCGTGAGCTTCATCGTGTAGATGGATTCGTGCTCCAGGTGTTGAGCCAGCAACGTGGCGATGACCGTGGAGAGCATGAGCGGCAGGATGATCCGATAATCGCCGGTCATCTCGAAGAGGATGATAATAGCGGTGATAGGCGCCCGGGCACCCGCGGCGAACACAGCCGCCATGCCCACAAGCCCATATGCCCCAGGCGTGGCTGTGATGGCAGGGAATAGCCAATGGACTAAAGCGCCAAACGTACCCCCCAGCATGGCACCCATAAACAAGGATGGGGCGAAGACACCACCAGAGCCTCCCGATCCCAACGTAAGCGATGTGGCCAACACCTTGGCGACGAGGAGCGCCAACGCTGTGGTCAGGACGATCTCGTTTCGCAGCACGGCCTCGATGGTCTCGTAGCCGACACCAAAGATCTGCGGTGCGAAGAAGCCGAGGATGCCGACGCCCAGACCGCCGATGGCGGGCTTGACATACTCAGGCAGGTCCAGAGCGTCGAAAACATCCTCCAAGCCGTATAGAAGTTTGATAAAAGCGACGCCGACCGGCGCGGCGAGGAAGCCCAAGATCACATAGAAAAGCAACTCCCAGGGACTCTTCATGGCATACGGCGGCACGGCAAAAGCAGGCGTATTCCCCAGGAAGATGCGGGCGATCACGCTGGCCGTCACGGAAGCGACCACCACGGCCGAGAAGTTCCTAACCGTGAACTCGCCGAGAATGATCTCCAAAGCGAAGAGGACGCCGGCCACCGGGGCGTTAAACGTGGCTGCGATACCTCCCCCGGCTCCACAGGCGACCAACATGCGCACCCGGTCCTCCGACATCCGGAGCGCCTGCCCGATGGTAGATCCCAGAGCGGAGCCGATCTGGACGATAGGTCCCTCACGGCCGGCCGATCCGCCGGTACCGATGCAGATGGATGAAGCCAACGCTTTGATCACGACGACGACGGGGCGAATACGCCCTCCACGCAGGGCCACCGCCTCCATGACCTCCGGCACGCCGTGCCCTTTGGCCTCACGCGCGAAGTAGTAAACCAGAGGGCCGACGATCATACCACCAATCGCCGGGATGAGGATGACGTAATAGTGGCCGAAGGAGCCGAAGACTCGCTGACTTTGATCGAATGCCAATGTGGTGAAGAAGTTGATTAACCAGCGGAAGAGGATGGCCCCAAAACCTGCACCGATGCCGACGATGAGAGCTGTGCCGATTAGAATGGTCGCTTCTGGCGGCTGCAACCGATCCAACCCAACGCTGATGGAAGCTATCCAGCGTTCAACAAGTACACTGAGCGCTCGACGCGCTGAAATATCCGAATAGCCTGTCGTTCGTGACATATGAGACCTTCTCGCACCTGATCTGTGAATGATTGAATGCTTCTGCCGTTGTTACCAGTGGTGACTCACGATTCTCCAATATGGGAGCCACGCGAGATGATAAGATCCTTAAGACGCTGATGCCTGGGGCATCCTCCTTCAGGAACTGAGTGAGGAGGCTTAGGAACGCTTGCCTCGCTGGCCCTGGAAAACCCCAGGCTAGGATGTCCGAGCATTTCCCTGAGCCCTCCTGTCTGAGCGACGCGCTGACATCACGGCCGGGTAGATCAACCTACGCTCGGATAGTCACGTGAGCGCAGGAATATTTTTCACTCTCTATCATAGCCCGGTCATGTCAAGCAGTGCCATATTTAGTATACAACAACACGGCGGAGGTCAACGATTTCACTACTGCCACGCGCGGGCGAGTACGCCCATTTTCCATAATGATCGCCTGCATCACCTCCGGGACACCGTGGCCCTTCGCCTCAATTGCCCAATAAGCGATCATCGGGCCACTTATCAGAGCGCCAAGGATAGGGACGATGACAACCCATCCCGACCCTGAAGATGCTAGCAGATGTGGTAATCCTTGCTCGAACGAGATGTGAGTGATCCATCCGATAAGCTTAATAAATACAACCGCTGCTCCCCCCGTCGCCGTCCCGACGATGATGGCTAGCGTAATGAGCGCTGTAAAGCTTTGCAGATTCACATTCGCCATCATGCGATACAAGGCACGCGAGAACGCCGAATAAACAGGTGTAGAACTTTGCCCATCCTGATAAGATACCATATAAGCCTCCTTAGTCATCAGTCATCCACGTTATCTCTCAGGAATTGCGCCTTCACTTGTGGCATAATGCACCCGTACCCCCTCTGCTCCTGTCCCTGTTTATCTCCGCCAGCCAACCGATACTAAGATGCCCCCAAACACCCGCAAGTGCCTAGCTTCAATGAGCGGGCATTGCTAGGGTATTGTTCCAGCCGATGACAAGCGCTGTTGTTGAAGTCAGAGTATGTCATATCCAGATAAATATTCGATTAGGAAACCACCCGCCAGGTCTCGAAGGCGCAAAGTAGGCCGGTGGATAACCGGCCTTCGCAAGAACCATTCTAGCACCTGCCAGGGGAGAAAGCAAAATACGTGAGGAGGCAATGGGAATCTGGCTTACAACTTGTCGATGTTTCCAGGTATCAGGGGGTGTGGTCATGAAGGAGCGGCCTTTCATCTGGCGGAGAGCTGCCCTGTTTCGCCTGCTGTAGCTACATAAGAGGTCCTGAGTATCCGCATTACGATTTTATGAGCGTCGTTAGCCTCTCGTCGTGAACGGGTAAGGGCATCTCGCGAGTAGGTTTCGCTGCTCTTCTCACCTGTGGTATAATCCTCACGGCTACTCTAGGAATTGGACTTATCCCTCGGCGGAAGCATTATGTGCCGATGGTGTAGGATCCAGATAAGGAGGAACATCCCGGCCTGTTCCGGTTCGTCGGCGCGTTGCGCCCGGGAACGAGGGTTGTGGAGTTCCAAGAGGCGAAAATAGATGATGTTACAAAAGCTGTTGCGAAAGGTCATTGGCGATCCCAACGAAAAGGAGATCAAGCAACTCCAGCCGCTTGTCGAGCAAATCAATGCGCTGGAGCCGGAGATGGAACGCCTGCCTGACGAGGCGTTCCCTGAGATGACGGAGCAGTTCAAGACTCAGATTCGCGAGCAGACGGCGGAGTTGCGCGCTCGCGTCGATGCGGCGCGCTTGGAGATGGAGAAAGCCAAAGGAGGGCAGGAGTGGCAGGAGGCACGCGATGCGTACAAGCGGGCAGATGAGGAGCTGCGAAAGGCGGAGGAGGAGATCCTGAGATCTGTCCTGCCCCGCGCGTTCGCGGCTGTGCGGGAAGCCAGCAAGCGCACGATTGGGCTGCGCCACTTCGATGTCCAGCTTATCGGCGGCATCGTGTTGCATCAAGGCAAGATCGCCGAGATGAAAACCGGTGAGGGCAAGACGCTGGTGGCCACTCTTCCCCTTTACCTGAACGCGTTGGTGGGGCGCGGGGCCCACTTGGTCACACCTAATGACTATCTATCCAAGGTGGGCGTACAATGGATGGGACCGATCTATCACTTCATGGGTCTCAGTGTGAGCGTAATCCAGTCGGCCGCCGCTAATCCCGAGCTCGGCTCCTTCCTGTTCGATCCGGCATATCCGGCCCAGGATGACCGGTATCAGTTCCTGCGGCCGTGCAGCCGTCGGGAGGCTTATGAAGCTGACATCACGTACGGCACCAACAACGAGTTCGGCTTCGATTACTTACGCGACAACATGGTGACCGACTTGAGCCAGCGCGTGCAGCGCGAGCTGCATTACGCCATCGTGGATGAGGTGGACAACATCCTCATTGATGAGGCTCGTACACCGCTCATCATCTCCGGATCGGCCCAGGAATCCTCCGACTATTATCGTAAGTTCGCCGAATTGGTGCGTCGTCTGCGCCCGGAAGAGGATTACACGGTTGACGAGAAGCTGCGGGTCGTCACGCTGACCGATGCAGGCATCTCCAAGATCGAGCGGTGGCTGGGAATCGACAACCTGTATTCCCCGGAGCACTTCGAGCTGACACCCTACCTGGACAACGCGTTGCGCGCCCATGTTCTATACAAACGCGACCGTGATTACATCGTCCGCGATGGCGAGGTCATCATCGTGGACGAGTTCACCGGCCGGCTGATGTATGGCCGTCGTTATTCGGAGGGGTTACATCAGGCCATCGAGGCCAAGGAAGGTGTTCGCGTTCAACATGAGTCCCTGACTTTGGCGACGATCACCTTCCAGAATTACTTCCGCATGTATAACAAGCTGGCCGGCATGACCGGCACGGCGGCCACGGAAGCGGAGGAGTTCGCCAAGATCTACAATCTCGACGTGGTCGTCATACCCACTCACCGTCCGATGATCCGCGTGGACCATCCAGATATGGTGTATAAAACACAGGAGGCTAAGTTTCGCGCGGTGGTGGACGAGATAGAGGAATGCCACAAGCGAGGGCAGCCGGTATTGGTGGGCACCGTCGCCATCGAGACTTCGGAGATGCTGTCCAAGATGCTCAAGCGGCGCGGCATTCCCCACGAGGTCCTGAACGCCAAGTACCACGAACGAGAGGCGGCTATCATCGCTCAGGCTGGCCGCTCTGGCGCGGTGACCATCGCGACGAACATGGCCGGCCGTGGCGTGGATATTCTGTTGGGCGGCAATCCGGAGGGGTTGGCCCGGGAACGGCTCCGACGCGAGGGTGTGGACCTAACGACGATCCCGCAGTCCCAGTGGAACCAGGCGGTGGACATGATCCGGCGCGGGGAAGATCCAACGAAGATCTTCCACGAACGCTGGGCTGAGGTGTTGGCCGAGGCGGCTCGCGAATGCGCAGCTGATCGGGAGAAGGTGTTGGCCGTCGGCGGTTTGCATGTCATCGGCACGGAGCGCCACGAGGCCCGGAGAATTGACAATCAGCTACGTGGTCGTTCCGGCCGCCAGGGCGACCCCGGCTCCTCGCGCTTCTACGTCTCCCTGGAAGACGACCTGATGCGTCGGTTCGGCGGTCAGAGCATCGCGAATTTAATGGAACGCCTGGGCGTCGAGGATGACGTGCCCATCGAGCACAACATGGTCTCCAAAGCCATAGAGAACGCTCAAATCAAAGTGGAGGGGTATAACTTCGATCTGCGCAAGCACGTGCTGGAGTATGATGATGTCGTCAACACTCAGCGCGAGATCATCTACGCCCAGCGGCGCCGCATCCTCTCCGAGCCCACGATGAAGCCGACCGTGATGGGCATGATCGAGGATGAGATCAAGGCATTGGTGCAGACCTACACATCCAGCCCTGCGCGCGAAGAGTGGGATCTTAAGGGATTGCATAGCGCGATCAGCCGCATCTTCCCGCTGCCGGCCACGGAGACAGCCGCCAAGTGGCGGGAGCTGACGGTGCAAGAATTGGAGGAGCACCTGCTGACGATGGCCCGTGAGCGCTATGAGGAGAAGGAGCGCTCCTTGGGAGAGGAGACGATGCGTCAGCTCGAACGCATGGTCATGCTGCGAGCGGTCGACAATCGTTGGATCCGGCACTTGACCGATCTGGATGCTCTTCGAGAGGGGATCGGGCTTCGCGCCTACGGGCAGATCGACCCGCTGGTGGCTTACAAGAAAGAGGCTCACGAAATGTATCAGGGCCTCCTTGAAGC
>JAGHDS010000316.1 GCA_021159845.1 Anaerolineae bacterium | reverse complement strand
TCTCACCGCGGAGTCGCGGGGAGCGCTGAGGAGGAAGAAAAAAAGAGAGTTCCTCTGCGTCCTCGGCGTCTCTGCGGTGGAGAAAGACATGTTAAGCATACATATCGCACTTATGGGTAATCACCGCTACACTCTTCTCGATGCCGAATAAGCGGAAGAACGATCAGCTCGTCTACCCCCGCGATCAGGTGTCCAACCTTCAAGCGCACCATACTTTACCGGGTTTCTTCCCGGTATCCATTGCCGGGGTTTCGGTGGGCGCCTTTGCCCGCCAACTTGCTCAGGTACGGTCGGGGACAGAACAAGTCCGAAATGAGTCGGATTCGCTCTGTCATGGATTGCTTCGGGACACTCTTCGATGCTCATGTGGCTTACCACAAAACTGAAATGCACCCGCGTAGGCGCTAAATTGCCCTTCTATCCCCACATATGATATGATGACATAGCTGATACATAAGACACGGCGAATGGTTTCCCCCTCCCAGTCGAAGTGTCTTGGAGTTGGCGAGGAGGTGCCGCTTATGGCTAAAAGGCCTGTGCCGGACATCGTCGTTGGGCGACTCCCCATCTACCTGAGAGAGCTAAATTACCTGGTGGAGGAACGCAAATTCATTACGTCTTCCCAAGAGCTTGCCGACCGGTTGGGGTTCAGCTCCGCTCAAATTCGCAAGGATCTATCGTTCTTCGGCGAGTTTGGCAAGCAGGGGGCGGGATACGAGACCCTCTTCTTACGGGATAAGCTGAGCGAGATCCTGAAAGCGGACCGGGTCTGGGATATCGTGCTGGTAGGAGCAGGCTATCTTGGGCATGCGCTGGCCAGTTATGGTGGGTTCCTTGGCCGAGGTTTCCGCATCGCGGCCATCTTCGACAATGATCCGGATAAAATCGGGCGCCCTATCGGGGGGTTAGTCGTGCAGGATAGCAGGGAACTTCCCCAGGCGATTCAGGATAATGGCTGGCAAATCGCCATCCTCGCCGTCCCAGCTGCTGCCGCACAAGAGATAGCGGACACGTTGGTGGCATCAGGCATTCGCGCCATCCTCAACTACGCGCCCAGGATATTGAATGTACCACCTGGCGTTCGCATCCAGTACATTGACCCCGTTATTGACCTCCAACACATGACATACTACCTGTGAAACGGCTCGGATTCATCGGGAAAAGGCAGCTAGCGCGTATCGAATTTCCTCCTGAACCCACGGATCAACCTCCGTCGCCAGCGCGCGCGTGAGGGCCTTCCAGGCTGCACTTCCCCTGACACGACCCAGGGCCCAGGCAGCGTGGCCTCGAATCAGGGGCTCGCGGTCGCGCAGGGCACAGGCTAGCGCCGGCACGGCAACCGGGCTTCCCCAGTTTCCGATGGCGACACACGCATTGCGCAGTACCCCGCGCCGCTTCGTTCGCATCAGCGCCGTACCCCGAAACCGCTCCCGGAATCCTTTCTCGTCCAGGGCCAATAGATCGAGCAGTGGGGGAGCCCAGAGCTCGATCTCCGCCGCTGTGAGTTCGCTCGCCGTCTGAGCCCGTGCCCAAGGACAGACGGACAGGCAGATATCGCAGCCGAAGATCCAATTCCGCATCAGTGGGCGCAGCTCACGCGGAATGGGCCCCCGCAGTTCAATGGTCAGGTAGGAGATACATCGGCGGGCGTCCAGCACGTAAGGCTTGGTGAGAGCTTGTGTGGGACAGCTTGTAAGACATCGGGCACACTCGCCGCATGTGACCGTGCGGCCGTCGCTCAGGTGCCACGCGGGGTGCCCGGAGGGTAGTCGTTGTGGCGTCGGGGGGGTGTCCGGTTCCAGCTCCTCGGGGAGGAGGATGACGCCGAGGAATAGCCAGGGGCCAAATTGTGGGTGGATCAGGCTGGTGTTCCGTCCGATAAACCCCAGGCCAGCCTGCATAGCCCAATCCCGCTCGAGCACAGGCCCAGTGTCCACATAGCACCGGGCCCGTGTGGTGCGTCCGGTTTCTCCCCGTATGAAGGCATCCAACTCAAAGAGGCGGGGGCGAATCCAGTCGTGGTAATCCGGCCCCCACGCATAGCTGGCAATCAAGCCTCGCGATGGATCGTCGCGTACGCTGTCGGGCAGGCGGCGTGGCCTGTAACGAGTGCCCAGGACGATCATTGACCTGGCCTCGGGCATCAGCCGGCGTGGGTCCTGGCGCCGGTCCGCGTGGCGGGCCATGTAGTCCATCTCTCCGTGGTAGCCGCGTGCCAGCCAGTCGATGAATGCCTGGGCGTGGGGGGCTAGATCTACGGTGGTGATCCCGATCAGGTCAAAGCCCAACTCCGCCGCCTTGGCCTTAATTCGCTCCTTCAGCGAGCGCATCTACGTCTCTCGCCTCTTGCTATAAGCTTCCGGGACGGCCTCGACCTCGATGGCCACGGCGCCCAGCGCCTCCTTGTCCGGGGGATAGATGGTCCTCAACACCTGGAGCAGCGCGGCCGCGTCCATATCCGGGGCGATAGCCGCTGCCGGTTCGTGTGCGAGTAAGGTCTCGAAATCCGGGTAGGTTGTGATGCGGCGAATGCGGTAGGGGTGGACGTCATTGAGTCGTAAGATGTCGCCTGGGCGCAAGCGGCGGATGTTGGAATAGCCCACGCGAACCTCGATGGTCTTGCGCCCAGATAGTATCTCGTCCAGGTATTCAGGCCGTACCCACAGCACCTTCACGCGCGGCGATGGATGGTGGTTCATTGTGTTCTCTGTTTTCATCCCCTCTCCAACGAGTCAAAGGCTCTGGTCGCATGCATGGCGTACACCGCACCGATGGCAGCGCGCGGGATCATTGTGCGAGCGAGGCACGTCCGGCTGCCGGGCAGCGCGGCGCATATCGGCCAGGGTGTCGATGACCGCCTGGCGTAGAGTGTCATCAAAAGGCACCTGGACGGTCGCGTTCTCGTAGTGAAGCAGACCGTGTGGCGGCCTGTGACCGGTCCAGTCTTCGACGAGCAGGCAATAGGCTCCCAGTTGCAAGAGGTGAGATCGGTAAAGGGGAGAGGGGCGGCGGCCCGACTTGACTTCCACGGGGATCAGGTCACGGCCGTGGGCCACGAGGTAATCCGGGCGTCCCACCAGGCCCCATCGTCGGCTGAGGATCGGCTCCCGGGGTTCCCGCCACTGGTCTGTGTCGGCGTACACGATCTGGCCTTGGGGAAGTCCGCTTGCTTGTCGTAGCTTCCGGGATCTTTGCAGCATCCATATGCCAGCAAGGATGAGCGCCAGCGCGATTCCCCATAGTATGAAGGCCATGCTCGCTTTCACCTCATTGCCGGGGACAGGTGGACAGAGCGACTTGCCTCGAAACGGGACCGGGGCCTATCCCTGAGCAGGCGGCCGCGTCCACGGTAGGATGATGATGGGAACGCCTCGGGGGTTCCATCGCGTGAACCATTCGGCATCTTCCGGCCGAAGCCGGATACATCCCCGGCTGGATGGGAACACTCCTAGGGCATATAGCTCCAGATAGTGCTTGGCGCCGTCCTCGATCACGTAGGGCGCCCCGTGGATCAGGATGCTGCCCGCTGCCTTGAATAGGAACCAGGCGTTATCGGCGCTCACACCGAAAGCAGAGAAGGTGCCCCAGTACTCGCCAACGCGGCCGACCCATGCGGGCGTGTAGTAGCCGCGATCCGGGTCGCCGGTGCTGATCGGCATGTCCGCCACAATCACACCGTCCTCAGCGACGATCATCCGTTGGTGGTTCTGGTCAACCACGATGAACCGACCATCGGGATCGAATCCGTTCTCCGCAACCAGTGCGCGAAGATGCGCGTCGGGGGTAGGGGCCGGTGTTGCTGTGGAAGGTACGGACGTTGGGCTTGGCGTGGGGGTAGGAAATGGCGTTGGTGTTGGCCAGGGTGTAGGAGTGGGGTGCGGTGTGGGCAGCCACCAATGGGTCTTCGCCAGCTGGCGGTTGGGTGCCGCTAGCTCTTGTGAGAACCTCAAGCTCATACCCCACCAGGCTGTGATGGTCACGAGCAACATCAGAGGTAATCGCCGGAGCAGCTTCTTCACGTGCTTAGACATGTAGCCATGCCCCCCATAGCAAAAGGATCACGGCCACAGCGATTGCAGCATATCCCAGAGTACGCAGGCGAGACGCCTGCCTCACCCGCCGCCCGTGGCGGGAGTGGTAACGGATGCCTGATCTCAGCATCCGGGTGTTCGTGCTTTGTACCCCCTGCCTGGCCTGGAGCCACCAGGCCCGGGCGCAATAGGCATATGTGCCGATCTCGCTGGCGCGAATGAGGTCACTCGAGGGTGACATCAGGGGCTTCTCCCTCCTGAGCGATCTTCAGTTCCCTCTCGAGTGAGGCCAGCGCCGCGTGCATTTGGTCCTGGCGGACGGCGATTGTCAGGTCGCCCCGTGTGCGTTCCAGGACGCCTCGCACCATGTCGGTGGTGCGCCGCAGGCCGCTGGTGATCGCGTCGGGATAGTCCACAGTGACCAGGTAGCTGTATACCTCGTCCATGATCTCGAGGAATGGCTCAGCCTCCGCTGTTTGCCCGCGACGGACGAGGTCCAGGATGTAGCGGCGCAGCTCTCCCATCGCCTCCCCGAGCCCATTAAGGTAGGCAGGGTATTCGATCCGTAGCTGTTCGGGGGTGGGCAGCGGCCGCCCTCGTACCAGCGCGTACGTGATGTGGGCTTCGGCCATCTCCTTGAGGGCGTCCTGAGTATACCCGGTGAAGTAGAGGTCAGGGTGTTGCGCCAGGTCGTCGATCATCTGAGCAGCAGCTTCCTGGGCTGTGCGCAGTAAGCGTTCCGCTTCCTCCCACTCATGGCGGTGAACGGCCCGGATGCTATGGGCACAATAGCGGATCAACTCACGTGATCGTCGCAGCGTTTCGTCTCGCAACATGTTTCGGCGCTCAAAATCGGCGAGCGCTGCATCGAATATCTCAGATAGTGCTTGCACGTCGTTTCCTTTGTCGCTTCTGGAATACAATTTGATGATATTATACCGGTGTACGGCAAGCCGCGCAACCGTAGCAGCTGCGGAGATTGTTCACCGTTAGGGTAAGAGAAATTAGCTGCGCCACATCCTTCATCCTTGTACATTGGCACATCATCAAGCCCCCCTTTCCCAGGCATGGGAGAAGGGGGGCTGGGGGATGAGGGCAATCCGCGGCCGAAACACTTGGAGCTAGGAGTCTGACACCGAAAGCGTCTTCATCTCAATCCTAACCCGCGTTCAGGGCTCGATACACGTCGACCGTCGCCGCGGCCACGCGGTCATGGGTGAAATGGGCGAGTACGCGGGCCCGGCCGCGTTGGCCTAGCCGTCTCCTCCACTGAGGCTCGTGTTGCAATCGATCGAGGTGAGCTCGCAACGCTTCCACGTCATCCTGGTGGAAGACAAGGCCTGCATTGCCAACGACACGGGGAATCTCCCCACAATCCGATCCAATGACAGGAACACCACAAGCCATAGCCTCGACCAAAACGCGCCCAAACTGCTCCCTCCAATTCGGGCGATCCCGCGAGGGCAGGACAAGCACATGCAACTGGCGATAAAAATCCGGCATATCTGCGGAAACCAACCGCGGGAGAAAAGCTACACGATCCGCCACCCCCAGCCGTCGCGCCAACCGCTCCAGGCGGGGACGCTCAGTCCCATCGCCAACCAGCCGAAGCTGCCAATCCCCCGAGAGCCTGGCGACAGCACGAATCAGGACATCCACCCCCTTCTCCGGGATGAGCCCGCCCGCGTAGCCGACGATAAAAGGCCGCTCCGGCAGCGGCTCCCCAGGAGCAAACCGCCCGGG
>JAGHDS010000460.1 GCA_021159845.1 Anaerolineae bacterium | reverse complement strand
GAGCGCGCTGAAGCAACGTCTTATCCCGGAAGACCACCCCGGTATGCGCCTCGAACCGTTCAAGCGTCTGTGCTATTTTCGCCAGAATCGATTTCCCCCGGTGAACGTGGGAAGCAGAAGCACGCGTCACCATACACCTATCATATCACAAGCGACCCGCAGAAACAACCCGATAGGGGCGGTGATTACCCATAAGTGCGATATGTATGCTTAACATGCCTCTCTTCACCGCAGAGACGCCGAGGACGCAGAGGAACTCTCTTTATTTTCCTTCCTCCTCAGCGCTCTCCGCGACTCCGCGGTGAGATGTGGGTAATCACCGCCACAATTTAGGCTTGACGCTCCCCTTTTTTGGTGCTAGAATATTATTGCTACCGGTGGCAACCACCCCGTGAGGCAAAAGTGAAGAATGAATCATGACTTACCGTAAAGTCACCATCACGGACATCAGCCGGGATGCTGGCGTCTCCAAGCGCACGGTTTCCCGTGTGTTAAATAACTCCCCATTGGTGAGCAAAACCACTCGAGAACGTGTGTTAGCCTCGATTCGTCGGCTCAATTACCATCCTGATATCATCGCCCGGAGCCTGGCTGGTGGTAAGAACCGAATCCTCGGCGTCTTTGTATATGAGCCGAGCTTCCCCTTGGAATCACCTGACTTCTATTACCCGTTCCTCCTGGGTATTCAGGCCAAAGCAACGACACTTGATTACAACCTGCTGCTGTACACGCGCCGACTAGGTCCTGAACCGCAGAGAAGTGTCTACATGGAAGGCGTGAACATGCTCCGGGTCGCTGATGGCAGCATTCTTCTGGGAGTCCAAACAAACCATGAGGATCTCCGCCGGTTGCACGAGGAGGAATATCCTTTCGTATACATCGGGCGGCGAGACGTTCCTGGATGCGAGATCGATCATGTGACAGCTAATTATGCGGAGATGACCGGGTATATCGTTCAGTACCTGTTCGATAAGGGGCATCGTCGCATCGCGTACGTGCAGCCGGGAACCAAGCGGGAGCCTGATCAGGACCGGTTCAAGGGATTCCTGGAAGGCATGGAGATGCTTGGACTATCGGCGGATTGGGTGATTAACGTCGAGGAAGCAAGTCAGTACTGGACGCTTAACAGTGGTTGGGAAGGGAAGTGCACTCCCGCTCAGGTTGCGGAGCTCCGCGCTCAAGGTGTAACGGCCGTTATCACGAGTAATGCCCTGTGGGCTCTGTCTTACCTGCAAGCGGCGGAAGAGGCTGGTGTGCGGGTCCCGGAGGATATGTCTTTGGTGGCGCTAAGCGATCCTCTGGCTCCAGCCTTCCGTCGATATCCTCCACTGACGTATCTCTCGGTTCCCCGCCGGGAGATGGGGTATGCAGCGGTTGAGTTGTTGGTCAATCGGCTTGAGGGACGGGTCGGGCGTCCGCAATCGCGATGCTTAACATGCCACCTTGTCGAGGGCGCGACCGTCCGGTCGATTGTCGAGTAAATGGCCTCGCCAGGTGTTGCCTGGCCCATACGGGCAGCTTGTGCTGCAAACAGGAGGAGTGCCGATGTCTCAGAGAATGAATCGACGAGAGTTTCTGAGGGTGTCTGCCAGCGTAGCTGCTGGAGCGGCGCTTGCCGCTTGCGCACCCCCCGCGGCTCAGCCAGCCAAGGAGGCAGAAAAGCCTGCCGGCAAAACAGCGCCGACGCCGGCCGAGAAGAAGATCACAGTCAAGTTCATGAACTGGTGGGGGGCGGAGCGCGAGGCCATCATGAACGAGGTCATCGCGAGGTTCGAGGAAGAGCATCCCGACATTGAGGTCGTCAATGCCGTTCAGCCCTGGGATAATCGTGCCGAGCGTGCGGCCACGGCCATCGCCAGCCGCAACCCGCCCGCCGTGATTATGACCCCGCGCGTGGAAACCTACAAATTCGCCCATGAGGGGTTGATCATCCCCATCACGGAGTACGTCAAAGCAAGTGGCCTCAACGTAGATGAGATATTCTACGAAGGGGAGATCAACAACCAACGGTGGGAGGGCGAGCTCTGGGCTTTCCCCTTGCCCACCGCCGGTGGAGCCACTGGCCAATATCTATACAACAAGAAGTTGCTGAGCAAAGCCGGCTTCGATCCAGAGAAACCACCCGAAACGTGGCAGGAGCTGGAACAGGTCGCCAAGGCCGTCACGGTCCTGGATGAGGCGGGTATCCAGGTGTTAGGTGCTGATGTTGGGAACTTCCCTGCCTGGCTTTACACGAACAACGGGAAGTATTGCACGGATGATGCCCGGAAGTTGACCTTTAACAGCCCTGAAGGTGTAGAGACGCTGGAATGGATGGTGAAGTTCACCAACGAGATCAATGGTGGCATCGAGAATGTCAATGATTTCTGGGAGGGGACCAGCGATACCAGTGCTGATTTCCCCTTCTACACCGACCGTGTTGCCATCTGGTTTACCGGTGTCTGGGCCTTTGGTCACCTGAAGACTTGGGATCCAGAGCTGTGGAAGGATACCAACTCCTGGGGAGCTGCTCTGCGACCCTACAATGGGAACAATCCGAAGGCGGCGCATCATGGCGTTTCGGGACTGCAGTGGGCCTGGGGATACGTTATCCCCAAGAATCTGCCGAAGGAGGTTCAGGACGCCGCGTATAAGTGGGTCGAGTTCTTGGGTACTGATCCGCGCGGCGGTTGCTATTTCCTCTTCAAGCAAGGACGCCCGTCGCCAGTGAAGAAGTGCAATGAGAACCCCGAGTACTACAAGGCTAATCCTTACTGGGATGTTGTCCTCAAGTCATTGGAAAGCGACGTGAGTGTCCCCATTACGCCCGTTCAAAGCCAGATCGACGATATCTTGAACCAGGCTATCCAAGAGGCCTTCTACGGGAAGAAGGACCCCAAGGAGGCTCTCGATTGGGCGGCCGAGAAAGGCCAGGCGGTTCTAGATAAGTTCTGGAGCGGATCGTAATGAGCCGGCGTGCATTGAGGAAAGCGGATGCAGTTGAGAGCCGGGCTGGGCCCCTGGCCCGGCTCTCTCAGTTCAAGGCGCGTCACCGGGGTTGGATTGGATATGTGTTCATCCTGCCTTGGCTTGTCTCCTTCCTGTGGTTTGACTTGATCCCCTTCGTGCTCAACCTATACTTGAGCTTCACTGACTATTCCGTGGGGGTGAAATGGCCTAACTGGGTTGGGCTCGCGAACTACACGGAGATGTTTACGGAGGATCACCTCTACGGGCTCAGCTTGAAGAACACCATTTACTACATGGGCTTCAGCGTACCCCTGGGCATCATTTTCGCCTTTGCCATTGCCTTGCTCCTGAACACTGATATACGTGGTCGGACCGCGTATCGGACGATCTATTACATCCCGGCGGTCGTGCCTGCCGTTGCCGCCTCGATGATCTGGCTTTGGATCTTCCATACACGATACGGGATCCTGAACCAGGTGCTTCGCCTGGTCGGTATTGGGTCCATCCGATGGCTGACCAGACCGGAATGGGCGAAGCCAGCGCTGATCATCATGAGCTTGTGGGGATTTGGCGCCCAGATGGTGATCTTCCTGGCCGGCCTGCAGGGCATTCCCGGTGAGCTTTACGAGGCGGCCGAGATCGATGGCGCGGGGCATTGGCATAAGATGCGATACGTGACCATCCCGCTCATGACCCCCACGATTCTTTTCAACTTGATCATGGGGATCATTGGTGGCTTCCAGGTCTTCACGGCGGCTTTCATCATGACGAATGGTGGCCCCTTGAACGCGACGCTCTTCTACATGTTACATCTGTACAATAATGCTTTCCGCTATTTCCGCATGGGGTACGCGTCCGCTATGGCCGTCGTCTTGTTCTTCATCATCCTCATCTTCACCCTCTTAATGATGAGGACATCGGAGCGCTGGGTTTACTACGGAGGCTCGTGATCCCTTCACCATGTGCATATACGAGCGGAGCTTGACATGAGTGTTGAAAGCAGTCAGGAAAGGCTCATTCGACGGGGAGCGATCTACCCAATCGTGACGGCTGGGGCTGTCGTGATGCTTTTCCCCTTGCTATGGACGCTATCGACCTCGTTAAAGACGATAGATCAGGTAACCACCTTGCGGATCGATCTCATTCCTCATCCCATCGCATGGTGGAATTACATTGATTTGTTCCATGTCGCCCCTGTCTTACGTTACCTTCGCAACACGATGGTGGTCGTCGCCGCGTCGATGTTCGGCGGCGTGGTTGTGTGTTCGTTCATCGGGTACGGATTTGCCAGGGTCTCATTCCGGGGTCGTGAGCTCTTGTTTATGATCCTGCTGAGCACCATGATGCTGCCGGGAGTTGTGCAACTCATCCCCCTTTTCGTGATCTTCGATCGGCTTGGATGGACGGGGACGTTCCTGCCGCTCGTGGTACCTCGGCTTTTGGGTCACAACCCTTTTTACATCTTCCTGCTGCGGCAGTTCTTTCGAAGCGTACCGATGGAGCTGTCGGATGCTGCCCGGATTGACGGTTGCTCTGAGTTTTGCATCTGGTGGCGCGTCGTCATGCCGATCTCCAAACCGGTCTTAGCGGCGATAGCGATATTCTCTTTCCAGTATGCATGGAATGACTTTCTGTCCCCGTTGGTCTATCTGGGGAGTAACCAGAAACTGTGGACACTGGCGCTGGGGTTGAATGCCTTTCGGAGTTTCGAGGGCCAGCAGACAAGCACACATTACCTCATGGCCATGTCTGTGCTGATGATCATCCCGGTGTTAATCGTTTTCGCCATCGGCCAGCGCGAATTCGTGCGTGGTGTGGTGATGTCAGGTATCAGGGGATGAAGGCAAGAGCACAAAAGGGAGGTTATCTAATGGCACGGATGATTACGGAGCCTGCACGCGAGATACCCATTGTAGCCGAAGCGGATGTGGTCGTGGCCGGCGGTGGGCCGGGGGGACTGCCAGCGGCTATTGCTGCTGCACGACATGGCGCCAGTGTGATATTGATCGAGCGCTATGGCTTCCTGGGGGGATTGGCTACCGCGGGGTTGGTGGCTCCCATTCTGGGACATACTACCTCTCGGGGCACGCGGCCAATCGTTGAGGGATTATTGAAGGAATTCACTGAGCGGATGCACACCTTGGGAGGTGCTCCCACGTGGGAGGAGGCATGTCAGGAGTGGGGCATCCGATTCGACGCGGAGGCCTTCAAGTATGTAGCCGACGAAATGGTTCGGGAAGCGAACGTACAACTCTTGTTACATACATTGGTCACGGATGTCATTGTGGAGGGTGGTCGGGTTAAGGGACTCATCATCGAGAACAAGGGGGGGCGACAGGCCGTCTTGGGGAAGGTCATTATCGATGCAACGGGTGATGCTGATGTCGCCTTCCGGGCCAGTGCGCCGATGAGGCAGGGGCGGGATTTTGACGGCCGCGTGCAATCGATGGGGTCCTTTTTCCACCTGGGAGGCGTTTCTGACCTGAGTGAGCAGCGGCGGGCAGAGGCGGTGGAGAAGGTGCGCCGGGCTATGGAGGAAGGTGAGCTGCGATTCTACAACCCGAATTTCGCGAATGTCAATACCATACGGCATGGCTTTTTCTCGCCCAATATGACGCGCTGGGCGGGTAATCCACTAAGTGCCCGCGATTTAACACGGGCCGAAATGGAAGTCCGGCGCGAGGTATGGAGGCTGTTGCGATTCCTGCAGGAGAACGTGCCTGGATTCGAGAGGGCCTATATTCACTCCACATCTCCGCAAGTTGGGGTGCGAGAAAGCCGTCAGATCGTTGGCGACTACACTCTTACCGGCGATGATGTGCGCCACGGCCGGAAATTCGAGGATGCCGTCGCTCGAGGGTCCTGGTGGATCGATATCCACTGTCCGTTTGGGCTCACATATCCGGTACATCTGTGCACCATCGAGTGTCCGCGACGGGAGAAGTGTCCCTTCTGGGCCGCGGAACATGATAAATCCATGTTCCACCGAGAGGACCTTTATCCGCCCGAGGATGATTGGTATGACATTCCGTATCGCTGCCTGGTACCGCAGAAGATAGAAGGGGTGTTGGTCTCTGGCCGGTGTATCTCAGCGACGCATGAGGGGATGGCGGGGGCGCGTGTGATGGGGACATGTATGGCCATCGGCCAGGCGGCGGGAACGGCGGCATCCCTGGCCGTACGTCAGGGTATCCAACCGCGGGCTGTGGATGTGGCGGAGTTGAGACGAACATTGCGCGGTGATGGGGCCCTCGTGTGAATACTCGAGCATGGATGATAGCACATCTATCCTGTCGGCAGGTTGCCAGGCAGGGAAGGGAGCTCCGATGAGCACGGATGAAGGGGAACAGAAAGCCTACCCGACCATTGACTATCAGGTGTCTATGCCTTTATCTGGCGGCTATGATGTGATCGTAGTGGGCGGTGGCGTCTCTGGCGTGGCCGCCAGCATCGCGGCAGCCCGCATGGGTCGGAAGACCTTGTTGGTCGAGCAATTCGGCTCATTGGGGGGAACGGGCACTAATGGCCTGGTCAACGCGTTTAACCCTTTCTCTGACGGTGTGCGAACATTGATCGGTGGAATCGGGCTGGAAGTCGTGCAGCGAGCGTATGAGCGTGGTATTCTCGCCCCCCACGTTACTCCGGAGACCTGGAAGACCGGCTATATGAAGTGGATCCCCTTTCAAAATGAGGGGATGAAAGTTTTGTTAGATGAGATGGTGCAAGAGGCTGGCGTGGAGCTGCGCTTTTTCACCACGATGATCGATGTGCTCATGGATGGGCGACGGATTGATGGGCTGATCTTACACGGTCGCGAGGGCTTGTCCGCTGTTAGAGGACGCTATTTCGTGGATTGTACGGGCGATGCCCATCTTACCGCGCTGGCAGGATTCCCCTACGAGGTAGGGGATGAGCAGGGGCGAACGATGCCCCCCACGCTGTGCTCGCACCTGATCAACATTGACGCGGACGCATATCTCGCCTTCCGTGAGAGTGGTGCCTGGGAGGAGACTCTGGAACGGGCCCTTGAAGAGGGTGCTTTTACCGTGTGGGATAAGCACGTTCCAGGAGTTATCCTGATGGGGGAGAACTATGGGTTTCTGAACGCCGGACACGTTTTCGGTGTAGTAGGCCTTAGTAGCGAGGATCTGACTCGCGGCATGATTCGTGGCCGGCAACTCGCACAAGAATTTGTTGCCTTCTACCGGAAGTACGTCCCGGGGTTCGAAAAGGTAGTTCATATGAGCACGGCGCCGGTGCTGGGCATCCGGGAGAGCCGGCGGATTGTGGGCGAATACATCCTCTCTATCGACGATTTCCTGGCGCGACGTTCTTTCCCGGATGAAATTGGCCGTTATAACAATCCGATCGACATCCACATCATGTCGCCGGATCCGGAGGCCTATGAGGCCTACGCGAGCATGTATGAGAAAAGGTATCGGCTGCCTCCCGGAGAGTCCTACGGAATCCCTTATCGTTCTCTGATCCCCAAAGGCTCGCAGAACCTGCTTGTGGCTGGTAGGTGCATTTCCACCGATCGGTTGGTTCAGGGTTCCACCCGGGTGATGCCCTGCTGTTTTGTCACGGGGCACGCGGCTGGCGCGGCGGCTGCACTTTGCCAGGAGGAGGAAGCGCCTCCCTTGGCACTGGATGCCGGGTTACTGCGGCAGACTCTGCGAGGCCAGGGGGCGTATATTCCTTGATAGGATTGTTCCCCGCTGAGGTGTGGACGGGGCATTCTCGCGCTCATCGGAGCACAGTGATTAGGTTCTTTGGGATGTCCTTCCATGCCCTTCCGGAGGATCTATCCCCTTCTAGTTGATTCATATGCGATGTGGGTTCCCCGGAATTGCCCTCATTTATGCTAAGGAGCAGCGTATTATGTCCGAACGATGCACGGATATCCTGATTGTGGGAGGAGGCGTGGGAGGCTGCGCTGCGGCGTTGGGAGCGACGGCGTTGGGGTACCGCGTGATCCTGACCGAGGAGACGGACTGGATCGGCGGGCAGCTCACTGCCCAGGCTGTCCCCCCTGATGAACATCCCTGGGTCGAGCAGTTCGGCTGCACCCGGCGGTATCGTCGATTCCGCGATGGTGTGCGCCAGTTCTACCGCGACCACTATCCATTGCTCCCGAGTGCCCGCTCTGACCCGTATCTGAACCCCGGCCTGGGTACTGTTTCCCGGATCTGCCATGAACCGCGGGTAGCTCTGGCCGTCCTGGAGCAGATGTTGGCCTACGAGCGTGCCGCTGGGCGGTTAGAGGTGCTTCTGGAACGCAAGCCCGTTGCTGTTGATACCCAGGGCGACCGCGTGCGCTCGGTTACGCTGAGAAACTTGCGAACAGGGGATACAGAGACCATAACCGCCGCCTATGTTCTTGACGCTACTGAGCTGGGCGATCTGCTGCCGCTGGCCGGTGTGGAATATGTCACGGGAGCGGAATCGCAGTCGGAGACGGGGGAGCCTCACGCGGTGAGTGGTCCGTCTCAGCCAGACAACGTACAGTCGATCACCTGGTGTTTCCCGATGGCCTATGATCCTGACGGGCATCATGTTATCGATAGACCTGCGCAGTACGAGCGGTGGCGGGATTACGTGCCGCAGCTAAGGCCGGCCTGGACCGGCAGGCTGCTTGACTGGATTCATCCGAATCCCATCACCCTGGAACCGCGGCGGCGCGTGCTCTTTCCGGAGGAGTCGGATAATCCTAGAGCCTCGCTCTGGCTTTATCGACGTATCGTGACCCGGAGGCATTATCCTGATGAATTCATGCCTCACGAGGTCACGTTGGTCAACTGGCCGCAGAATGACTATTGGGAAGGCAACATCATTGACCAACCAGAGGAGGAGGTTCAACGCTATTTGGAGGAGGCGAGGCAGCTTTCCCTCAGTTTGCTGTATTGGCTCCAGACAGAGGCGCCGCGGCCGGATGGCGGCGTTGGGTACCCGGGCTTGTACCTTCGTCCGGATATGGTAGGCACGGGTGATGGCCTGGCCAAGTATCCGTATATCCGGGAGTCGCGTCGCATTCGTGCCGTGTTTACCGTTACCGAGAACCATGTCGGTGCAGAAGCTCGTGAGGGACGCCCGGCTGAGGAATTCTTTGATAGTG
>JAGHDS010000087.1 GCA_021159845.1 Anaerolineae bacterium | reverse complement strand
GATCTCGCCGATGACACCCGAGTCCACGATCTCCTTCATCGTGCGAAACATGTTCATGTAGCGCATGTTGAAGCCGACCATGAGCTGCTTTCCCGAGCGACGCCACGCCTCCAGGATGTGATCGCATCCTTCGGTGGTGATCGCCAGCGGCTTCTCGCAGAAGACGTGCTTACCCGCTTCCAGAGCGGCCACAGCGTGCTCCTCGTGCATATAGTCGGGCGATGTCACCGCGACAGCATCCACATCCGGCCGTGCCAACAGCTCCCGGTAATCCGTCGTGATAAACGGGTTGCCGCCATGCTCGATCCGGAACGCCTCCAGGTGATCCGGATTGATGTCCGCCCCCGCTACGACGACCGAGCGACCTTTGGGCTTGTGCCAGTGACGCCACAAGCCTCCCCGGCCAGCCACCCCGATCATGCCTATGCGCAATTGTGTCATTGCCATGATGATGCCTCCACTCGCATCGCTAGATTTTCTTGCCCATCAAGCCAGGCATCGGAAAACATGATAGTGTAAATCGCCCACAATCGCAAGGCACACAGCAACACAAGGCGCAATGACAACGCATAAAAAAGCCCGGCCTCTTCAGGAAGCCGGACTTTTTCAAACACATCGCTGGGCCCCCGTCGGAACGGGGGCTCAGGCCATGATCACACGAACAGGCCTACTTGGCTACGGGATGCAGCCGGCCGTCCAGGATCATGATGGTGACGAAGGAGTCGCTGTATGGGCTGTTCTTGTAGATCGGATCATCATCAGGCGGCCAGCCAGTTACCCGCACACCGTCCAGCGCCGGGTTGTTGCCGTAGCGCTCCCACAGCGGCACGATGGGCAACAGCTTGTTGAAGGCCAACGCCAGCTTGGTAACGGTCTCCTTCTGCGCCGCCTCGTCCAAGCCCTCTGCCGCATCGACGACCATCTTCTCGATGTCGATCTCGCCCAAGCCCTCCACCTTCTGCTTCAGCGGGAAGTTCATGCCCTTCCCCTCAGCAGCCTGGACGTAGTTGTGAGTGAAGAAGTCCTGGACGAAAGAGAAATGCGGATGCGGGTTGCCTGCCCCCCAGGCCCGAATGGCGATCTGGAAGTTGCCCTTGTTGACCTCGATGGGGTGCTGTGTGAAGGTCACGCCGCGGAAGGTCGTCTTGATGCCGAAGGCCGTGAGCTGCTCGGCCAGGTTCTCCGCCGCAGCGGACCAGTCGGCATACTCCGACGGCGCCGTCAGCTCGTACTCCATGCGGTTGCCCTTATCGTCAACCCAAACGCCATCGCTATCCCGCTTGAACCCGATGCTGGTCAGCAATTCCTCCGCCTTCTTCGCATCGTACTTGTACTCCTCAAACTCCCCGAGCTTGTCCTCGGGAATCCAGAGGGGCACCAGGTTATCGCTGAAGCCGGCCATGTACTTGCAACGCTTGGCCGACTGGCCCAGCGATACGACCGCGTTATCGTCCTTGTTGACGGCATAGGCGAACGCCTTGCGTACCTCAACGCGATTCAGCGGATAGATATCGTGGTTGAAGTAGATCGCAGGACCAGAGTAGATCGGTGCCCGGATGATGCGAATACCCTGTTCGATGAACGCCTTTTCCGTAGCCGGCGGGAAGCCATGAGTGGCATAGTCTACTTCCTTGGCCATCACCACCGGGGTGACATCGGGCGTCTCGCCGTTGTAAAGCACGATCTTATCGAACTTAACCTTATCCGCATCCCAGGCGGTGGGCACCTTCACCAGCGTCAACTGGGCCTCGGTGATGCTATCAGGATCGATCTTGTACGGCCCGGTGACGACCTGGTGATCAGGACGGAAGTTGTTGAAGTCCTGCAACAGCGCCTGCCACTCCTCATCCTCACGCGTCTTGCCCGCAGCGACCAGGTCATCGACCTTCTTCGCCCAATCGCCATAGATAGAGCGGGCGACGATATTGATCTCACGCAGGACGTAGCGTGGGACGACGCTGGACGGCTTGGACATCACGAACCGGACGGTGTAGTCGTCCACCTTCTCCACGTGGTCCAGGTAGCGCCAGACGACGTTGTTCATCAGCCGGGCGATACTATGTGTCACCAGCACGTCATCGGCGTTGAAGTCCGTGCCATCGCTCCACTTCACGCCCTGGCGCAGCTTGACTTCCATCGTGTCCGGCGGGATGATCTTCCAATCCGTCGCCAGCAACATGAACCAGTCGCCCGTGGCCCAGAGATACATGGCCAATGGCTGCTCCATCAGCTCATCGTAGATGCCCAACGTCAGGTTGTTGGTCACCCAACGATTGAAGTGCCCCACCGGCGGGACCTGATACGGCCAGGCACCGTGGAACTCACCACCAGCGGCGGGTTTGGGCTTCTCTGCCGGCTTCTCCGCTGGCTTCTCCGCCGGTTTCTCGGCCGGCTTCGCTGCCGGGGCCGGGGTCGTCGGCGCGCAGGCGGCCAACACAGCCCCTGCCGCTGTGAGTCCAGTCATTCGTAGAAACTCACGTCTCGTCCACTTGCTCATGATGAACCTCCTCTACATGGCGATCACAGGGAGTGCCAATCGATCCTCCCTTGATCCAAAAGGGGGACACAAACAGCAATGCACCTACCTCAGACGTTCTAATCCACATCACCTCCCCTCCATCCGATACTTCGGCCAAGCGGCTACCAGCCGCCTATCCTGCTAACGACTACGGAGATACCCAATACACCACAGCCGTCTCTCCTCAACGATGGTTCTCATCTGTTCCTCTGTCCACGGTAGAAGAGGATACAGACGGAGGCCGTATCCGAGAGGCGACGACGGCCAACACGCCAATTACGGTCGCAAACACAAGCCCAATCACCAATGATAGAACGGCGACCACAAATTCCGCCGTGCCCGGCTGCAGGAAGAACAACATCACGCCGGACACGAAAACCACATAAAACGCTATCCGAAAACCGAGGCGCCCTACTTGAGGATCCATCGCCTACGCCCCCAACCCTATATTCCCGAGCCTTCAGCCTCGGGCGAACACCGAGAACACCACTGCCAACATCTCACTCCAAAGCCGTTTGCCCCGCCAGATAACAGGCTACCTCATGTCCATCCGCGACGGGCTTCAACACTGGTCGCTCCACATCACACAGTCCCTCTTTGAAAAGTGGGCAACGCGGGTGAAAGGTGCAGCCCGAAGGCAGAGCAAGCAGGCTGGGAATGTCCAGGCTGCGCAGGTGTACTCGCTTTTTCTTGCGCGTCACCTCGGGGTCCGCCTCCGGCACAGCCGCTAATAGCGCCTGCGTGTAGGGATGTTCCGGGTCATTAATCACCTGAGGCGTGGGACCTATCTCCACGATCCGCCCCAAATACATCACAGCAATCCGCCCTCCCCAGGCGAAATACTTAGCCAGGGCCAGATCATGAGTAATGAACAGGAAGGTGACCCCGAAATGCTCCTTCAGCCGATAGAGCATATTGAGCAGCGATACCCGGATGGAGACGTCCACCATGGAAACCGCCTCGTCAGCCACGATGAAGGATGGCTCCACCGTCAAGGCTCGGGCTACCGAAACGCGCTGGCGCTGCCCGCCGCTCAACTGATGTGGATACTTATTTAAAAATTCCTCCGGCGGTGTCAGATCCACGATCTCCATCAGTTCGCGCACCCGCGCTTGAGCCTGCCTGTGGTTGGAGACTTTCCCATGACGGAACAGCGGTGCGCTCAATATCCGGTAGACCGTATGCGTCGGATTCAACGACGCATATGGGTCCTGATGAATGATCTGGACACTCCTCCGGTAATCGCGGAACTCAGTCTTCCCCAACCGCCAGATATCCCGTCCCCGAAAGAGGATGCGTCCCCCGGTAGGGCGCAGCAGGCCAGCGACCATGCGACCAGTCGTCGTCTTGCCGCAACCGCTTTCCCCCACCAGGCACAGGATCTCGCCTTTATGAATAGAAAATGAGATATCGTCAACGGCCATTACTCGCTGTTTGCCACGGCCAAATGCCCTGCTAACATGCTCTAAGGTAACGATGGGCTCAGGCATCTCGTGCTCCCGTCTCAAGCGTATGTCGTACCGGGTTGCGCTCCAGCTCCTCTTTCACGGCCTCCCAATGGAAACAAGCCGTGTAATGATTCTCCTCGACCTGCACCAACTCCGGTTCCTCCTCCCGGCAACGCTCCGTGGCAAACGGGCAGCGCGGGTGGAATTTACAGCCGGCAGGCATATCCACCAAGTCCGGTGGGGAGCCCGGAATAGAGACCAGCTCCTCAAAGCCGCCCGTGACCGTCGGCACCGCCCGGATCAACCCCAGCGTGTATGGATGACGAGGCCGGTAGAAAATATCGTGCACCTCCCCCAACTCCACGATCGTACCGGCATACATCGTCGCCACCCGATCTGCCAACTCCGCCGCTAACGACAAGTCGTGCGAGATGAAGATCATCGCGAAGTGGAACTCATCCTTCAACCTGCGCAACAGATCGATAATGGAACGTTGAGTCAGGATGTCCAACGCCGTCGTCGGCTCGTCCAAGATCAGGATCTGAGGGTTCAGCAACAGGGCCAGGGCCAACAACACACGCTGCCGCATCCCACCGCTCAACTCATGCGGGTACGACATGATCACCCGCTCGGGATCAAGCTGCACAAAGCGCATCAGGTCCAGCGCCCGTCGCATGATCTCCTTCTTATTCGTCTCCCCATGCGCTTTGGCGGTGTCCAGGATCTGATCCCAAATGCGGAGCACGGGATTGAAAGCGTTCAACGCCGACTGGAAGACCATAGCACATTCACGCCATCGGAACTGCCGCATCTCCGCATCGCTCAGCGACAGGATATCGTACACCTGGCCGTCACGCCGGTAGGTGACTTGCCCCTTCTTGATCGAGGCCGTCGAAACCAGCAGGCGGATCAGAGCGAGCCCCAACGTCGTCTTGCCAGATCCGCTCTCCCCGATGAAGGAGAGGCTCTCCCCCGACAACAAGTCGAAAGTGACGCCACGCACGGCCTGGACAGCCCCACGCCGGGTGGCATATTCCACCCACAGATCCCTCACGGAAAGCGGTATCGCCTTACCATCCCCTGTGCTTCCAGGCGATATAGATATCGTCGATTCGTTCATTCCCTAACGCCTTTGTGAATAAGATCAGGATGAAGATCAATCAGGAAACTCATCCAGGAGAACGCAACACCCTCCTAGAAGCCGGCCCGTAGACGTGGATTAAAGACCTCCTCCAAGCTGCGGGTCATGGAAACCAACGCCAGCTGGAAGAACGCGATGGCCAGCACGGGCGACATGATGTAATAGATGCTATCCTTGAAGAAGATGGCCCCGCGCACCCACGCCAACTGAATCATTACCGCCCAGTTCTGCCCCGACATGGGCACCAGGCCCAGAAAGATCAGGCCAACCTGAGCGTAGATCGCTCCCGTCATGGCCAGGGTCATACTGATGATGATGTAGCTCATCATGTTGGGGAGGATCTCGGAGAAGATAATGTGGCGTAGCCCCATGTCCAGGGCCACAGCCGCCTCCACATAATCACGTTCCTTCAAAGAGAGGACCTGGGACCGCACCGCACGCAAAAGCGTGGGCCAATTCAGCACAGCCAACAAAAGCGCTAATAAGGTCAGGCTATTCAAGCGCACAAAGCCAGCCAACACGGCCAACAGTGGGAACTGGGGGATCGTCAGCACGATGTCGGTGATCGTCATGATGATGGAATCGACTACTCCACCCACTATGGCCGTCAACGAGCCAAAGGTCACCGCGATCAGCGTGGAGAGGAACCCGGCCAGGAACGCCACGTAGAGGATATCCTTCCCTCCGTGCACGATCTGAGCCCAAATGTCCCGCCCCTGGTGATCTGTGCCCAGCGGATGTTTCCACGAAGGCGGCTGGTAGATCTGCGACACATGCGTTGAGGTATCCAGTGGAACGAAGTATGGGCCGATCAACGCCAACAGGATAAAGCCAATCACGACCAGGAACCCCACAAATCCCACCCGATTACGCGCCATCAACCCCAAGAAGGTCATGATGCTGTGTATGAAATTGCTCACAGCGTCACGGAAAGTGTGATGCTCCATCACCGTTGTCTGAGCCATGTTCACTCACCTTTACCGAGCTTAATGCGCGGATCCAGTCGGCTGTACAACACATCCGCCAGCAGGTTCGCTACGATCACGGAGATCGTGATAATCAGGAACACACCTTGCATCACCGGGTAGTCCCGCTGAGTGATACTGCGCAACAGGATCAGCCCAATCCCCTGGTAAACGAAGATGGACTCAATCAACAACGAGCCGCCGACGATGAACCCGATGGCGATCGTCAGCTGGGTAAACAAGGGCAGAGCCGCATTGCGTCCCACATAGGCCAGCGTAATCCGGCTCTCAGGCAATCCACGAGCCTTAGCCACCGTTACATAATCCTCCCCCAACGTGCTGATCGTGCTGCTCTTCATAGTCAGCATCCACGTCCCAATGGTCGTGATGATGTAGGTGACAATGGGGAGAGAGGCATGATACAGGGCATCCTTGATAAAAGCCAGATTAAACCCCGGTTGCATACCGGGCGACATGGACCCTCGCATGGCCGCGATGTCCACCACCTTCCACTGGACCCCCAGGAAAACGACCAGCATCATGGCAATCAGGTAATTAGGGACCGAGCTCAAAACCGAGGCGAGAGCCGAGAGCACGTGATCGACCGCCGACTCCCGGCGGTACGCCATAACCATCCCCAGTACAATCCCGAGCGTGAAGCTGAAGAGAAGCCCCGTCCCCACGCTGAAGATCGTCCAAGGCAAAAAGCGCAAGATGATAGCCGAAACCGGCGTACCAGCCGAGAGCAAGGAAGTGCCCAGGTCGCCGCGCAGCAAGTTCTTGATATACCCCAGATACTGAAGGTATAACGGGGCATCCAGATCGATTGCGAAGAGAGCCGCGGCCTGGTTCTTCGCCTCGGCGTAGGGGATGCCGTACTGCTCAATAAGGCTGTTGATATATACCTCGACCGGGTTGGCAGGCATCAGGCGTACGAGGAAAAACGTCAGGCTGACAACGACGAAGATCGTGAACAGTGCCTTTGCTCCTCGCCGCACCCAAAAATTCCGCACGATACGGCTCCATAAACTCACGCGAGGCGGAGCAATCCCTGCCGGGACGGCAGGTGCAGAAGCGGTCACAGCAATATCCCTCCTTATAGCAAGTTTGGAAACAACACGTGACAAATCATAAGCACAATAAGCAAATGAAGCACTGGCTACAACGACAAAAAGCCCGACAACGCGCATCACCTCTAGAGTGGTAATGCGTCACGCCAGCGACTCATTCTCTCGTCTTCCTGCTTCCTGGCAGGCCAACCCAACTGATCAACACACGCTTACGGCTCGGAACTTGAGAAGACCTAGCAGCAAAAATACACCCGGCAAGGCTCACCAACGTGAGGGGGGAAGATGGCGTTGCCTTGCCACTTCCGTACCCAAAGCGTAGAAGTTACACGGGGCAACTCTTTCCTTATTCACCAATCAACTGATATTATTGTATCACCGCTCCTCGCACACTGTCAAACCGAGGTAATTGTTCACTGTTAGGGTAAGAGAGATTAGCTGCGCTATATCCTCGTACACCAAGTCTCACGAAGT
>JAGHDS010000397.1 GCA_021159845.1 Anaerolineae bacterium | reverse complement strand
CGTAAGCACCTCATCGACGTCGTATGGGATGGCATCGGCACACCTCAACAGGCTACCATCAGCCCTCAGTCGTGGCACTTCGCCAGCCCCGAAGGTCAAAAGGTTTTCAAGGAGTGGCAACAGGCTGATGCCGAATATGACCCGGACAAGGCCAAGGCCTGGCTGGACGACATGGGCATGGTGGACAGCAACGGCGACGGATGGCGCGAGCTACCCAGCGGCAAGAAGTTCGAGCTAATCATCGACGTCGGCAACTGGGGTGGCGAGAAAGTCCCGATGGAAGGCTCCCAGGTGTTGAAGGAGGCACTGGAGGCCATAGGCATTAAGTGTATCCTCAATAACCTGATCGGCCAACCGGATTGGGACCTGCGGCAGCGCGAGGGCAAGTACATGCTACGCGCGGCCCACGCCTCTGAGGTGGATATCTGGACCTACCCGGACTGGATCTTCCCCACCCGGGACAACCGAGCCTGGCCTATGGTGGGTAAGTGGAACCAGACCGGCGGCAAGGAAGGGTGGCCGCCCGAGCCCGGCAGCCCGGCGGACCGCTTGTTGAAGCTATACAAGAAGGGTCTGGCTGAGCCTGACATCGAGAAACGGCACCACATCGTGTGGGATGCCATCCGCATCCATATCGAGGAAGGGCCGTTCACGCTGGGTGCCGCGGGTGACCAGGCCATGCCCGTAGTGGTCAAGGACAACTTCCATAACGTCTCCAACTACGGCATCCTGGGGCCGTGGGCGCCAGGCAGCCCGGGGAACCAGCACCCGGAGCAGTACTGGATTGAGGAATGACCGGGCATAGCAACATGGCGGGCGGGGAGATCCCGCCCGCCATGCGCTTTTATTAAGGGAATACCTGCTACCCGACGACTCACCCCAAGCTGTCCGGCATTATTGAATCCCCGCTACGATGGGATGAAGCACTTTCGATTCGGAGGGTTCATATGCTCGCATATCTTGCGCGACGTATCACCTACGCTCTGATCATGGTCGTCTTGGTCTCCTTCGTCGGCTTCCTCATTATCGATCTCCCACCGGGAGATTTCTTAACCCAAAAGCTCGCTGAGCTCCAATCTCGCGGCGATCGTAGCGCGGAGCTACGTATCGCGGAGTACCGAGCGCGGTACGGCCTGGACAAGCCATTATTGACCCGGTATTGGATATGGGCGACTCATTTCATCACGGGGGACTTCGGCGAGTCCTTCCAGTATGAGCGCCCAGTGAGCGACCTGCTCAGTCAGCGGCTAATGATGACGGCGGTCTTGGCCATCGCCACGCTTGCCATCACCTGGTTAGTGGCGATCCCGATTGGCGTGTATTCAGCAGTTCACCAGTACTCGCTTGGAGACCAGATCTTCACCACAATCAGTTTCATTGGCCTGGGAATGCCTGGATTCCTGCTGGCTCTCATCATCCTGTTCTTCGCTGCCGTCATCCTGAAACAGGATATCGGCGGCCTGTTCTCCCGGCAGTATCAGGACGCCCCTTGGTCGATCGGGAAAGTGATCGATCTACTCAAACATCTGTGGATCCCCGCGTTGATTGGAAGCGTGACGGGTGCGGCCGGCCTGATCCGTATCATGCGTGGGAATCTGTTGGATACGCTGGGACAGCCCTTCGTCGAGGCAGCCCGGGCCCGCGGCCTACCCAACCGTACCGTCGTCTGGAAACACGCCGTGCGGGTGGCCATCAACCCCCTGATCGTCATCCTGGGCTCGGAGGCATTGCCCAGCATCATCGGCGGAAACGCGCTGGTGGCTATGGTCCTCAACCTGCCAACGACCGGACCGCTGTTCGTCCAGGCGCTCCAGACGCAGGATATGTACCTGGCGGGAACTGGGTTGGTCTTCTACACCATCTTCCTGCTCATCGGCAACCTGCTGGCCGATCTGGCGTTAGCCTGGGCGGATCCGCGCATTCGGCTGGGGTGACGCGGCGGGGGGACGGTGAGCGGCTGGTGGCACTTGCGAGCAGAGTGGCATCACACTTCGTCATGGAGAGAAGCGCCTTCTCGCATTGACACCATCACTCCAGCCGAACGCAGGCTTCCAATGAGCCTTGAACCTTGAGGATGAGGAATCAATGAGCTTGGGTTTTCTGGTTCGATAGAGATATCGAAGGCAGCAAAGATAACCTTGGCAGGATGAGGAAGAAAGCACTGAAATCTGTCGAGGGCGTTGGAGGAAGGGCGCAATGACAGCGAATGAGCCGAATGAGGCTAAGCAACCCAAGAAGCAGATCAGCCAGAGCTACTGGAACCTGGTGTGGTGGCGGTTCAAGAAGAACAAGTTGGCCATCGCGGGGGCGATTATCGTCCTCTCGTTCTACTTCGTGTGCGCGTTGTTCGCGGAATTCTTCGCTCCCTATCTTCTGGAACATAAGTCAGACTACCTGGAAGCACGGCCGCAATGGATTCATTTCGTGGATCCGGAAGGGCATTTTCACCTGAGACCCTTCGTGTACGGCCTGGAAAAGAAGATCGACCCGATGCTGCGTAAGCGCACATACATCGTGGATACATCGAAACGGTACTCGATTTATTTCTTCGTGCACGGCGAACCGTACAAGCTGTTTGGCCTGATCCCAATGGATATCCATCTTTTCGGCCCCGATCCGAAGGATCCAGAGGCATACGTGTTTCTGTTCGGAACGGATCGGTTGGGGCGAGATATGTTCTCGCGGATCATATACGGTGGCCGGTTATCTCTGCTCATCGGCTTACTGGGGCAGATCATGACGATCTTCCTGGGAACGGTGTTGGGGGCGATCTCGGGATACTATGGTGGCGCGGTCGATATGTTCGTGCAGCGTGTGACCGAGTTCTTGGCCGCGTTCCCCGACATTCCCCTCTTCATGGCCCTGGCCGCGATTATTCCCCCTCAATGGTCGCCCATTTGGGTGTACTTCATGCTGACGTTGATCCTGGCAATCGTACGCTGGGGGGGGCTGGCCCGACAGGTGCGGGGGATGGTGCTCTCCTTGCGGGAACGAGAATATGTATTGGCAGCGCTCAGCTTTGGGGCCAGTGATCGCCGCGTCCTATTCCGCCACTTGATCCCCGGCGCCATGAGCCATATCATTGTCATCGCCACACTGGCGATCCCAAGCATGATCCTGGCGGAGACGGCGCTGAGCTGGCTCGGCCTGGGGCTGCGGCCCCCGCTCACGAGCTGGGGGGTCCTGCTACAAGAGGTGAGCAACGTGCGAGCCATCCGCTTCGCACCCTGGCTACTAACCCCCGTTCCCTTTGTGATCACGACGGTCCTCGCCTACAACATGCTGGGCGATGGGCTACGGGATGCGCTGGACCCCTACGGCAGCCGATAGGAGGATTGGGTCATGAGTGAACCACTCGTAGAGGTGAAGAATCTCAAGGTACGGTTTGACGTGCGAGAGGGGATCATCAAGGCGGTGGACGGTGCCACTTTCACCGTCCATTATGGGCAGACGTTAGGGGTCATCGGCGAAAGCGGGTGTGGCAAATCGGTTACAGCCAGAGCGATCCTAAACATGGTGCCTAAGCCGGGCAAGGTGGTAGGGGGCGAGATCTTGTATCACCGTCGGCGCCCTTCGGAGAACGGGTCAGAGGTTACGGAGATAGTGAACATCCTCGATCTCGACCCGGACGGCGAGGAGATCCGTCAAATCCGCGGGGGAGAGATCGCCATGATCTTCCAGGAGCCGATGAGCTCGCTGACGCCGGTTTACACGGCTGGCGCACACATCACAGAGGCCGTGACCCTGCACCGGCTCCTACCGATCCGCAAGGTCGGCGACCAGATGGCGGAGACGATTCAGGCTCACCGCCGTGTCTCGAAACAGGAAGCCAAGGAGATTGCGATCGAGATGCTGCGGCGGGTGGGCATCCCTAACCCCCGAGAGCGGGTCGACGCGTACCCCCATCAGCTAAGTGGCGGCCAGCGACAGCGCGTGATGATCGCTATCGCGCTCTCCTGCCAGCCGGATATGTTGATCGCCGACGAGCCAACGACGGCGCTGGATGTATCCATCGAGGCACAAATCCTGGACCTGATGCGCGAGCTACAAGAAGAGACGAACATGGCCATCATGTTCATCACGCATAATCTCGGCGTTGTCGCTGAGATGGCTCAGGAGATCGTGGTCATGTACCTGGGCAACATCGTCGAGCGAGCTAGCGTCGTCGACATCTTCTACAATCCCAAGCACCCTTACACGCGCGCATTGCTGGAATCCATCCCGCGTTTTGGAAAAGGAAGACGACAGCGACTGACCTCGATCAAGGGGATGGTGCCGGATCCCTTCCATCTGCCCTCGGGATGCCTCTTCCATCCTCGTTGTCCACACTTCATGCCGGGGAAATGTGACCGCATTGAGCCGAAGTGGACGCAGGTGGGGGACAATCACTGGGTAAGATGCTTGTTATACGAGAAGGAGTAAGCGTAGAAATGGCGGAACAGGAACGTCGAGACAACATCTTGCTGGAAGTTCGGGGGTTAAAGAAGTACTTCCCTATTCAGCGCGGGCTCCTTCGGCGAACCGTGGGGTATGTGAGAGCGGTGGACGATGTCAGCTTGTATGTGCGAGAAGGCGAGACGCTTGGCCTAGTCGGTGAGAGCGGCTGCGGCAAGACGACGACTGGTCGGTGCATCATTCGTTTGTATGAGCCGACCGCGGGGCAGATCCACTTCAAAACGACGGCGCTTTCGCCCAATGGCGATCCCCAAATGGTGGATTTGCTGAGCCTGGATAAAGAGCGGATGAAAACGGTCCGCCGGGAAATGGCCATGATCTTTCAGGATCCCATCAACTCCCTGAACCCTCGCATGACAGTGTTCGATATCATCGCTGAGCCGATGGAAATTCATGGCATGGGACGGGGCCCGGAAGTGGAAGAGACCGTCGTCCGCCTGCTCGAACATGTGGGGCTGCGCCCAGAGCACATGCTCCGCTATCCGCATGAGTTCTCCGGCGGCCAACGTCAGCGCATCGGAATCGCTCGGGCGCTGGCCTTGAATCCCCGCCTGGTCATCTGCGATGAGCCGGTCTCGGCTCTGGATGTCTCCATCCAGGCGCAGACCTTAAATTTGCTCCTGGACCTGCAAAAAGACTTCGGCCTCTCCTATATCTTCATCGCACACGACCTGAGCGTCGTCCAGCACGTCTCCGACCGCGTGGCCGTGATGTATGTGGGGAAAGTGGTGGAGGTGGCGGATGTCGAGCACCTGTACAGCCGTCCACTGCATCCGTACACGGAAGCGTTGCTATCCGCCGTGCCTAAGCCTGACCCGTTATACAAGTCGGAGCGCATTCTGATGCAAGGAGACGTGGCCGATCCGGCGAATCCGCCGAGTGGTTGCTACTTCCATCCCCGCTGTCGGTACGCGCAGCCGATCTGCGAGCGGGAAGCCCCTGAGTTCCGCGAGCTGGAACCGGACCATTGGGTCGCCTGTCACCGGGCGGGCGAGCTGCACTTGAAGGGGGTGTAAGAGCACGTGCGCATGAAACGATTGCCCGTGCGAGCGCTTGCCTTGGCCCTATGGTTGCTCACCCTCCTCGTCGGGCTATGGGAGATCGTGATCGTTCGGGATATGCTGTTTCGAGTATATGCCCGCATTGTAGGAACAACGAGCGCCCACGACGCGAAGTATTGGGGCGCTGTCTCTTTGGGCAATTGGGCTGTCTTATTTCTGGGCATATTGTGGCTCGGGTTAGCGATTGGCACTGGGGAATATCATTACAGGCGGGCGGGACAACGTTCGTCATGGCGGCTGTTCGGCTGGACGATAGGAGGGGAACTACTTATCCTCCTCCTGGCGCTTATCATATGAGTTGAAGCAGAGGCGACGTGGCTATAGGCGTCGCCCCTGCTGTCATAGGGCTTCGGTTTTCTCTTCCCTCTCTTGTTCCGATGCCACTATCCGTCTGGCAGCCACACGCAGCAGCCACGTGGCCTCGCGGCCGCGCAAGGGGATCATGATCCCTGTGAGATTCCCTTCGGCATCGATCTCACAGGTCACCCGGCGGTGCACTGACTCCAACTGGTCCCCTGACGTCCAGGAGGCCAGATAGAACGCCCCGGTGCGGGCGGCCACGTCATACGCGATGTATCCCCATGACCACGTCTCCGGCTGAGGGACCATATCGAAGCCCTCCAGCAGCTTGCCAAGCCGCAGCCACTTATGATCCAGCACCAGGACGCGCACCAGCTCCCCCTGGGGGCTGATCTCGCAGACCGCGTTAGCGTGAACCCGGGTGATCTCACCCCCGCGTGGGCGACCGAATCGGATCTCGATCTGATCCCGTTTCTCATGATACAGGATCGCGCAGATGCGAAAATGCACTCGATCCGTCATCTTCAATCCATTCACATGGTCAGGAGTCCTCATCCGGGCGAGGAATCCCCCATGGCGACCAATTCCCAAAAGTCGGTATCCTCTAATCGAGAGCGCAGCTCATCTCGCTTAGACTCGGACAATGGGAGATTGGGCAAGCGTGGCTCACCACACTCAAACCCGAGCATACGCATGACCTCTCGAAGCGCGCCTGGGAACCCGAAAGCGTGTAACACACTGGTGACCTCGTTCGCTTTGATCTGCAACGCTAACCCCTGCTTCAGATCTCCAGCCTCACAACACTTTCGGATCTCCCGATATACGCCTGGCATGAAGTTCAATGTGGAGCCAATATTCCCGGTGGATCCCATCATCGCCGCGAACAGGCATTGCTCATCCATGCCGGAGAAGACCGTCCAATCCCGATCACGCAGCGTCACGATCTGCCGAAACTCATGCATGTTGGGGCCTGTGTACTTGGTACCCGCCAGGTTTGGAATCCGCATTAACTCGCGCATAAGCGGCACAGCGTCTGTAGGTCCGCCGAAGATATACCCCAGAAAAGGGAGATCGGGGACAGCCTCTGCGACTTTGGAGAAGTACGCGTAGACGCTGGCCGCATCACGGTATAGCGGCGGTATAATGCTGCTTACCGCGGCCGCTCCGACCTCCTGGGCGTGTCGCGCCAAAGTGACAGCATCGCCCACGGCGATGCTTCCCACATGCACGATGACGGGCACCCGATCTTTCACCTGATCCAGGACGATCTCCGCCACCCGCCTGCGATCATCCACCGGCATAAAGATCCCCTCGCCGGTGGTACCGCAGACGTAGAAGCCATCTACCCGCTTTTCCAGGAGATATTCCACCAGATCCCGCAATACAGACTCATTCACCCTCCCATCTGGTGTGAAGGGCGTCAGCAACGCAGGCCATACCCCGTGAAGCGGACGCATACTATAACCCTCCAGAGAATGATAAAACGATGCTTCGTTGTTCTCTCGCCAAAGATGCCCTTTGCATCAGGACGCCGTATAACGGCCGTACTCGTGCAACAGTTCCATCAGATAAACGTAATTCGCGAAGCTGACCGTGGGCGGGACGGAATGATCCGAGTGATAGATATATCCTCCGCCCCGCTTGGCGACTTCCAGCTTCGATCGGATCTCCTCCTCCAGATCCTTCCGGGAAGCCGACATCTTCCGCACGCTGATGTTGCCCATGAAGGCCAGGTCACGCCCATACTCTCGCTTCAGATCCCGCACGTCCAGCCCAGCCTTGGCCTCCAATGGCTGCAACACCTGAATCCCCGCCTCGATGAGGCGAGGAATCAAGGTACGGATATTCCCATCGCTATGCATGAAATAGTAGATCCCGCGAGATCGCAGGTAATCGCCTAACCGTCGATGTTCCGGGAACAGAATCTCCTCATAAGACCGAGGGGAGAAAAGCGGCCCCGTGGTCATGCCCAGGTCCTCGACCAGGAACAGGCCATCCGGCTCGATCCCATATTCCCTGGCCTTATCCAATGTCCCGATGATCAGATCCACGTGCGCCCGCGCCATATCGGCGATGAACCCCGGATCGGCGGCTATGTCCATCAGCGTTGCCTCGAAGCCGTGTTTACGCCATGTGGCCTCGAAAGGGCCGTATACATGAAGCAGGATGAAACGCTCCCGTCGCCGTAACTCCCTGTAATAACCCGCTATCTCCTCCCAAGACGGGTACGTCACAAAGGGTTCGAAGTAGGAGACGTAATGTATCCGGCTGGTGCCGCCGAAGTCCACGGCTAGCCGATGCTTCAGGCGCGCCCAGTCCTCACGCGTTTTGACGCTGTGATCGAGATACCCCAGCGCGCCGGCGCGCCCTTTCCACTGCTTCGCCACGAAGCCATGCTTATCCTCACGAATCGTGTATTCCTCCGTCTCCTCCAGGAGCCTCTCTGGCAACCGTAACGACGCGTCCAGGAAGAGTGAGTCGAAGTCAAAGCCAAAGTAATCGCTGGGATCCACGTCAGCCGGGAGGCCCTCCTCCCGCCAGCGGGCCAGTGTGTCCACCCAAAACGCGTCAGCCAGGCCGATACGATCGGGCTCCTGAAAGGAGAGGAGCGTACGGATCCGATCTCTGGGGGTCCATGAGTCCATATCTAACACCTCAGTCTAATCCTTGTTGTCTGCAACACTCCGAACATGAACCTCGATGTTCTCTGTGATCCTTATCGCTACCCTGCCCCAACCACAAGACGACGATCAGGCTCATCCTGGCCAGCGCAATACCACCGCCGTTCATAGGGCTTGACCGCGCAGGTCCAGGATCGGGCTGCACACCTCTCCGATACCCTCG
>JAGHDS010000193.1 GCA_021159845.1 Anaerolineae bacterium | reverse complement strand
GTGTACTGTGGAGCCACCAATGATCGTGTCGGGTCAGATATGGTGTCAGGCAGCGGCGGTCCACCTCGTAGCGGATGCGCTTACCCAGGGCTGGGTCCAGTTCCTTGCCAAGCAGCAGATCCAGCTCGGCCAGCTCCAGAGCCGTCATGGCGGCGCCCAGGTCGATAATGGGATGTTCCATGTCCGTGAGCGCACGCTGGTGGGCTGGTAGTGCCCAGCTGCTTTCCTCGCAGATGGCCCACGCCACATTCAACAAAGGGTCCAGGAAACGGCCCTGGTACTCCAGGCACTCTGCCAATGCCAGGCTGCTCAGCATCTGCCGCCGTCGGGAACGGGGGATTTGGTACCCCTCCCGTTGTCCGGTGCGGACGAATTCCAGATACAGCGTAGCGGGCAGCGAGGGGATCTGGGCCTTGGCATCTGCCTCCGCCTGGGCGATGATCGCTGCGGTCTGTTCCTCACCGAGTTCCTTCTTGACTTCCTCCCATGCGTCGCGATCGGCTGCTGGGGGGAAGGGTGGCTGTGGTGATGCCGTACATAATGCATGTTCAATGTCAATGGGGTTATATTGATGGAGCATAAGCATTCCTCCTGAGGCGAGTGATAGCGAACGAGCGTGGGCAGCTTTGCCCACGCTCTCTGTCATTGTGTTTTGGATCGCCAAATTCTCCAACGTGATGATGAAGAGAACCTGCCTCTTTTCTCCCCTGAATGGGTGTATGAAGGCTCACCTACCCGGCATCGGGGAGCCAAACAACCACTGTAAGGCGAAGAATACGAGAACGATAGCAACCTCTAGCAGAAAGAATCGTAGGGATCGCTGCCATAGCAGACCCTTCTCGAGGCTATGACGCAGGTAACCTTCCAGGCCGACCACACATCCCAGCCATATCAATCCGAACAGGAAGATGCCGAATCTGTCAATTGCGCTGAGAACCCAGTGATTGAGAATGGGGGATGCGATGATGTCGATGATCAAGGGCAGACGGATGGTGATCCATAAGCCAACGATGGAGAGCACCGCCCAGATTGCATAACAGGCCAGATACAACGGCAACTGATGCCAGGCTTTTCTTAAGATCTCCTTCATTGCGCGACGATTCCCTCCCCGATGACACCGCGCAGGGAGAGCTCCTCCGCGTAGTGGCAGGCGACGTAGTGTCCACCGCCGATATCTCGCAGTTGAGGTTCTTCCTTGGCGCACCGTTCGCGGGCATACGGGCAGCGGGGGTGGAAATAGCACCCGCTGGGTGGATGAGCTGGATCCGCCACTTCTCCCTGGAGCACGATCCGGTGCTTGCGGGTGCGCAGCCGGGGATCTGGCTTTGGCACGGCGGAAAGCAGGGCCTCTGTATATGGATGCTTAGGATTAATATACAGTTCCTCTGTGTCCGCCAGTTCCACTAGCTTACCTACATACATCACGGCCACCCGATCTGAGATATATTCTACCACACTTAAGTCGTGCGCGATGAACAGATAGGTCAGATCGAATTCCTGTTGCAGATCCTGGAGCAGGTTCAGAATCTGAGCGCGGACGGAGACGTCCAGGGCGGACACAGCCTCGTCGGCTACAACCAGCCGTGGATCAAGGGCTAGCGCTCGAGCGATGCCAATGCGTTGTCGCTCCCCACCGCTAAAGGCATGGGGGTAGCGGCGCATGTACTCTGGTCTCAGCCCCACCCGGCGTAGCAGGGCAGCTACTCGATCTTCCAGTTCTTTCCCGGATGCGATCTTATTCACTCTGAGCGGTTCCCCGACGATGTCCAGTAATGTCATGCGGGGATTCAAAGAAGAGTAGGGATCCTGGAAGATCATACGGATCTCTCGCCGATAAGGTTTGAGTGCTTTGCCGTCGAGTTGGGATAGGTCCACTATCTGTCCATCTTTCTGACGATAGAGGATTTGCCCGCCGGTGGGGTCGTATGCGCGTAAGATGCATCGCCCTGTTGTGGTTTTCCCGCACCCACTTTCACCGACCAGCCCGAGCGTTTCTCCCTTACGGATGAAAAGGTTAACGCCGTCGACGGCTTTCACGTAACCGATCACCCGGCGGAGAAGACCTCGCCGGATGGGAAAGTGCATTTTCAAGTCCCTGACTTCAAGCAGTACCTCTTCGTCTCGGGTGATCAAATCATCCGCCATTATCGTTCTCCGGCATATTCTTCAGTGTACAGGAGGCAGCGAACTTCTCGTCCATCGCCCAGGGGTATGCGCGGCGGCACGATGCGGTCGCACACGCCGGGGATGGCCTCGTCGCAGCGTGTGTGGAAAGGGCAGCCGGCGGGACGATGGTATGGATCCGGCACCATGCCGCGAATGGAGTCCAGCCGTTCGCGGGCTTTCAGGCCCACCTTAGGGATGGAACGAAGCAATGCTCGCGTGTAAGGGTGTTTGGGATCGTGGAAGATCGAATCGACATCGCCGCGTTCTACGGCATGTCCCAGATACATGACAACTACATCGTCGGCCATCTCAGCTACCACGCCCAGGTCGTGAGTGATCAACATGATGGCCATGCCCATTTCTTCTTGGAGTTCCAGCATCAAGTCAAGTATCTGAGCCTGTGTGGTGACGTCCAGGGCGGTAGTGGGTTCGTCCGCGATCAGCAGGCTGGGGCGACAGACCAGTGCCATTGCGATCATGGCGCGCTGACGCATACCACCGCTCAGTTGAAACGGATAGTCGTTGATGCGTGACTCCGGTTTGGGAATGCCCACACGTCTGAGCATATCGATAGCCGTATCTCGGGCCTCGTTCTTGGACACGGGCATGTGGAGCAGGATGGCTTCCATGATCTGGTTGCCGATCGTGTGCACGGGGCTGAGAGAGGTCATGGGCTCTTGGAAGATCATGGAGATCTCCTTGCCACGCACGGCTCGGATCTCCTGGCCGCGTGGATCCATGGCGGCTAAATTGAGGACCTCGGTGGTGTTCCCGTTGCGGCGGTGATACAGGATCTCTCCTTCCACGATTCGTCCCGGCGGATCCACGATCTGGAGGATGGACCGGGCAGTCACGCTTTTGCCGCATCCACTCTCACCAACGATGCATAAGGTCTGCTGCCGACGGATCTCGAAGTCCACACCGTCGACTGCCTTAACCGTGCCCTCGTCGAGGAAGAAATAGGTTTTTAGCCCCTTGACTTCTAGGAGTATATCCTGGTCCTGGTTGGCCATGCGACCTCCGCGTCTTTGGAAATCAAGCGTAGGGATCGGCTGCGTCGCGCAGACCGTCACCCAGGAAGTTCAATGCCAACACGGCGACGACGACTGCTATGCCGGGGATTAGCAACCACGGTGCCGTGGCTACTGAGCGCACGTTTTGCGCTTCCTGGAGAAGCACTCCCCAGCTCACAACCGGGGGACGGAGCCCCAGCCCAAGGAAACTGAGCGCCGTCTCGCTCAGGATCATGCTCGGTATGGAGAGTGTGATCGATGCGATGATGTGGCTCAGGAAGGATGGCACCATGTGGCGTAGAATGATGCGTAGCTCACTGGAACCGTCGAGCCGGGCGGCCAGCACGAAGTCCTCTTCCCGTAGGGAGAGGAATCGGCCGCGGACCACGCGTGCCAACCCCGTCCACCCGATGAGCGAGAGAATCACCGTGATGCCGAAATAGACACGTAATGGCGGCCAGTTTGGGGGCAGCGCGGCGCCGAGTCCAAGCCATAGAGGAATGGTCGGGATGGAACGCAGGAACTCAATGATGCGCTGGATCAGCGTGTCTATGCTACCGCCGTAATATCCGGAGATGCCGCCTAGTAAGATGCCGAGGATGAGGCTCAACGCAACACCCACCAGCCCGATGGACATGGAAACGCGAGTACCATAGATCATACGGCTGAGCATATCCCGCCCCATCCGGTCCGCCCCCAATAGATACATCGGCGCTTCTGGATCCACCGGGCCGATGAGGTGGGTTTTCATCTCTATGAGCCCCCACAATTTGTAGGGGGTGCCTTTAACAAAAAAGCGCACAGGGTACTTCTTGGTTTTGTCGATAACGAAGGTGCGGCGTAGAGCCACTTTATCAACTTTGACCTTATACCCATAGACATAAGGATGGATTCGGATACCTTTATCCGTACGGTCGATGAAGTGCAACCGTTGAGGAGGGGCATAAGTATAACGGACGCTGTAAGCATTAGGATCTGTGGGAGCTAGAAACTCAACAAAGAGGGCGATGAGGTAGATGATGAGCGTGACCGTCCCACCGATCAGGGCCAGCTTGTGGCGGCGGAATCTCCACCACATTAGTTGCCATTGAGAGGCGATATACAGGTTGATCTCTGTTTCCTGAGCAGGCTCCTCGACGGCGATGCCGGGCGTTAGTGGTCTGGCTTCTGTCATCTCTTCCCTCACTGATAGCGGATACGTGGGTCGAGCCAGGCAAGCAGGATGTCCGAAATCAATGTGCCGATTACCGTTAGTACACTTAGCATCAAGATGAAGCTGCCGGCCAGATACATGTCTTGAGACATCAGCGCTCGCAGGAGCAACGGCCCGGTGGTTGGCAGGCTAAGTACAACGGAGACGATGGCTGATCCAGAGACCAAGCCGGGGAGTGTCCATCCCACCGTGCTGACGAAGGGATTCAGGGCCACCCGTACCGGGTACTTGAGAAGCAGCCTGCGCTCTGGTAGCCCTTTCGCCCGGGCAGTGACGACGTAGGGTTTGTGGAGCTCGTCCAGCAGGTTGGCGCGCATGATGCGAATAAGCCCAGCGGTTCCGCTGGTTCCCAAGATGACCATGGGGATCCAGAGGTGTTTCATGAGGTCGGCGACCTTGGCCCAACTCCAGGGCGCTTCTACGAATTGGGGCGAGAAGAGGCCACCGACGCTTTGGTTAAAGTATTTGAAGGAGATATACATGAGGACGAGGGCTAGTAGGAAGTTGGGTGTGGCAAGCCCGATGAATCCCAGAAACGTGAAGACGTAGTCTCCCAGTGAATACTGCTTCACCGCGGAGTAGATACCAATGGGGAAGGCCACAATCCAGGTGAAGAGCAATGTGCTCAGTGAGAGTACGAAAGTCAATGCCAACCGCTCCCAGATCAGGTCCGTCACCGGCTTGTTCCATTCGAAGGATTGGCCGAAATCCCCACGTGAGATGATCCCCCATGCCCATTTAAAGTACTGTACATATATGGGTTGCCCAAGTCCGTAACGAGCTTTTAGAGTTTCCAAAGCAGATTGATCCACTTCCTCGCCTGTTTCCGCCATACTGGCTACCAATGAGGTTAAGTAATCGCCAGGAGGGAGTTGGATGATGATAAATGTGACAATGGAGATGGCGATAATGGTGGGGATCATCAAGAGAAGGCGCCGGGCGATGTACTGAAGCATAAGACATTCGCCTCCATGTCTCGTGATAGAACCGACTCATAAATCAGTCCGCTGTGATGAATAGCGTACTCATGCTCACATCAGAGAGCGGTTTACAAGAACCTTCAAATATCGGGGCGGGGGGTATCAATCCCCGCCCCGTGAGCGTCATGCCCCATGAGGGCACATCTCTCATGGCCTGCTTTTAGGTGGGGATGCGACATTATGATGTCTCGCATCCCCACCTCCATCAGCGCTACGCTCGTTCCCTCAATCGAGGGGGTCCTTGAAGTATTGGCACGGATTGGTGGGTGCCGGGTTTGGATACAACCAGGAGCCAGGCATTACCTTGGGCACGTTGTGGAAGTTGTTCTTGACGATGCCGTAGCCCCTCGGGTTGAGGCTGATGCCGATGACGTAGAACTGGTCAGCCGCGATCTCCAGAATCTGCTTCATCAGCTCTGCCTGCTTGTCCGGATCGCCCGTCGCCTTAAGCTGATCGTACAGCTCCATCTGCTTCTTGGGAGCCTCTGGTGGCTCCTCACCGCGTGGGTCCTTGTTGTACCAGTACTGCCATAGTTCGGCAAAGTTGGACTCGGAGCTGTAGGGGAAGTACCAGCGCGGCTCCAGGATGACGTCCAGACCGCCATCGCCACCCCACACCACCGCGTCGTGCTCATTCGCTCCCTTGCGGGTGTAGAGGATGGAGCGATCCTCTGTCTTGACCTGCATATCGATGCCGACCTTCTTCCAGTAGCCCTGGATGAGCTGCAATGCGTCGATCCGATCTGTCTGGGTAGCTGCTACCTCGACGGAGAAGGAGAGGCGTTTGCCATCGGGGCGCAGGCGGAAGCCCTCGCTATCCTTGTCCGGCAGGACCTTGTCCAGGTACTCGTTGGCCTTGTCCACGTCATACTCGGTGTACTGCTTAGCCAGTCGCTCATTGTAGAAGGGAGACTCAGGCCGCGGGCATGCCTGCCAAGGTTCACCAGCTCCCACCCATACCAGGTCGATGATCTCCTGTCGGTTGATGGCATGGGACAGGCCGATGCGGAAATCCTTGTTCTGGAAGATCTTCCGCATGACCGGATCCTTGTGTGTCAGGTTGAGGGCTATGATCAGCATGTTCATGCCGCTGGGAATCGTCTCGAAGAAGTGGTAATGCCCCTTCTCTTGATTATCTACGAATACGGCCTTGTTGGCTGGCTTAGCGATGTGGCGGTCCTGCATGTCGATTTCGCCGTTGAGGGCTTTCATGACCAGGACCTCGACGTCCTCGCCCACATCGTAGACGATGCGGTCCAGGTAGGGTAGCTGATTGCCCTCCGGGTCGACCTTCCAGTAGTAGGGGTTGCGTTCAGCGACGACGCGGGTACCCTCGCCGTAGGCAGTGGTGAGGATCCAGCCGTTGAGGGAGGGGAGTTCCTTGTTCTGCCAGCGGGCGTCGTAGGGTGTGCCGGGCACGCCAGATCCCTTGAGCTGGAAGAGGTTGACCCAATCGCTGGCGCCGTTTTCCTTGATCAGCTTATCGATGTTATCTGGATTGTACTTCTTGTGGAACTGTTCCAGGTAGTGTCGTGGGTAGCGTGTTGGCTCCACGCCGGAGGGTGTGGCCAGTCTTTGCATGAAGAGACCGTTAGGTGCCGCGAACTTGAACTTCACGGTGTAGTCATCGATCTTCTCGACTGTTACCGGTTTGTCAGCGGTAACTAGCCAGCCTGCCTTCACCGGCGTCAGCTCGTCATTCATGAAGACGTCTTCGTACCAGAACATGATGTCGTCGGCGGAGAAAGGCTGGCCGTCGGACCACTTGATGCCCTTACGCAGGTGGAAGGTGAACTCGGTGGCGTCGTCGCTGGCCTCGAAGGATTCGGCGATGTTGGGGATGACCTTGGTCCACTCGGGGTCCCAGCGCACTAGGTGCTCGTAGTCCAGGGTGCGCACCAGCCAAGCGTTGTCTGCGCCGCCACGCAGGGCCGTATGCCAGGTGCCGCCGTACTTACCGATGCGCTCCACGGGTTGGACGACTAGCGGGTTTTCTGGCAGGCGCTCCTCCACAGGCGGCAGTTTACCCTGTTGGACCAGCTTGGCTAGCTGGGG
>JAGHDS010000207.1 GCA_021159845.1 Anaerolineae bacterium | reverse complement strand
GTGGTGCCGACGAGAGGACTCGAACCTCCACGCCCTTGCGGGCAGCAGATCCTAAGTCTGCAGCGTCTGCCAATTCCGCCACGTCGGCAGCCTGGGCATGGTTGGGATAGCTTGCGAACTGGCACATACCCCCGATTCTGTGTAAGCCGTCATCTGTCTCATCGGATCCGAGGATCCGATGGCGGTTCCTAGCTTGTAGGGTGTTACCCTACCTCGCCGTCACCGCTGCGGTGAGACCGAACCTACAACCGTAAGCCCGGCCCACTCACCTTGCTCCCGGTTGCACGCTCGCCCAGCCGGTGGCATTACTGCCAACCGCTGGTGGGCTCTTACCCCACCGTTTCACCCCTTACCCAACATCGTTGGGCGGGACTGCTCTCTGTTGCGGTTGTAGTCACCTGGCGGTTACCCACCAGGTGCCCTCACTTACTGTTTCGTGAGGCAACCTTCCCGGTCGAACCGGGTGGGAGTCGGGAAGTTCCTCTAGGACGCATATGCATCCCAGCGACGGCGGCCAGCCCGCTACCCAACCATGCATTTACTCTTAACGTACCCTACAACGCGGCGAAATTATAGCACAGCGGTTGTTGAGTGTCAACTATACCACGTGAGGTAAGCGCAGTGCTCCTGCGCATCAAGTCCAACGGAGTTTTGTAGAAGGGGTCGCATTCCCGACAGAAAACAGGGCGAGGTAAGCACCTCGCCCCGTGGGAACCTGTCCGCTTTGCGGCCTGGGTTATTTCCCAGGCTTCCATTCTTGCCAGACCTTGCCAACCAAGGCTGGCCCTGGCTTGAGCGTTGCACCGCCAGGTTGCCACCCTGCAGGCATGGCCTCACTGCCTCCCGTTGCACGCACGTGCTGGAAAGCTTTGACCTGGCGAATGGTTTCATCCAGGTTTCGTCCTACTGGTGGAGTTAAGATCTCTATCGCCTGGATCACGCCGTCCGGATCGATAATGAAGCGGCCACGATTCTCTACGCCGCTTTCCTCGTCGTAAACGCCGTAGATCTTACCGACGTTCCCTGCTGCATCCGTCGCCATTGGCCAGGGGATTCCCCCAGGTACCATCTTTGATAGCTCTTGCTCATCCCACATCTTGTGGACAAAAATGCTATCCACACTGACAGAAATCACCTGGATGCCGAGCTCTGCGAGCTCCTGATACCGGGCGGCAACTGCCGCCAGTTCAGTAGCTCAGACGAAAGTGAAGTCGCCTGGGTAGAAACAAAGTAGAACCCACTTGCCCAGGTGTTCTGACAGCTTTACCGTTGTGAATTCGCCTTTATGATAAGCTGGCGCCTCGAAATCAGGGGCTGGCTTACCGACACGTGCTTCCATTGCTACTCTCCTCTCGGTTTCAGAATGGGGAGAACTTACCGTCTCAGCCGGTTGTCCAGTGACAAAGGCTCCCGTTGGTCTGGCACATCCTATGGCCTCGGCCATATGCACCTCCTCAGCGACAGATTCCCTGTTTTGTATGAACGTCATCATTATATCTGCATTACGTTGAATCGGATGGAAGCCTCACTACGAATACCTCGTGAAAGCGCCGTCGCGCGTTTTGCGGATATCATGGCCAAGATGGCGGGTTTGGATTTGGAGAGTCGAATCTTCTGGTTCCTTAGACCACTGGGCCACCTTTACTATGGGAGGTGGCCCAGTGAGTATCGAATCTATTCGGTGAGGAGGGAGCGGGAGATGTCGGCCAGGTCATAGCTGTGCTAGTGCTTGTTCTAGATCGGCTAGCAGGTCGTCTAGATCTTCTATGCCGACGGAGAGGCGTACGAGTTGATCGCTAATACCTGCAGCCTGGCGGATCTCTGGCTCTACGTCGTAATAACTCATGAGCACGGGCTGTTCCACCAGGCTTTCCACTCCTCCAAAGCTGGGAGCGATACGTGGGATGCGTAAAGCGTCCACAAAGCGTCTGGCGTCCTCTCCGGTTCCGGCGATCTCAAAGGTGACCACGCCACCGAAGCCGTGCATTTGTCGTCGCGCTACCTCGTGATCAGGATGGGAAGGGAGGCCAGGATACCAGACACGATGTACACGTGGGTGTGCATCCAGGAAGCGGGCGATCTCAAAGGCGCTCTCGTTTTGTCGGGCGACCCGCAGCTCGAGCGTCTTAAGCCCCCTTAGGATCAGGTATGCCTCTTCTGGGTCAACGATGGCTCCAAATATAGTCTGGATGTCCCGCAACGGAGTAATCAGCTCCTCGCTGCCGATGATTGCTCCTGCCAACAGGTCGTTGTGCCCGGCCAGGTACTTTGTTACACTGTGGAGGACTAGATCCACGCCATAAGTGAGGGGCTTTAAATTGTAAGGTGTCGCCAATGTGCTATCAATGATTGTACGCACCCCCTTGGCGTGTGCCATCTCTACCAGACGCTCCAGGTCCAGGGTATACAAGAACGGGTTCGTTGGGGTCTCGGAAAAGATGTATCGTGTATCAGCCCCGATGGCATTCTCCATTGCTTTGTAATCGCCGGGGGTGACGACGGTTACTCGCACTCCCCAGCGTTGTAGGAACGTTCGACAGAATTCGCGGGTACGCCGGTATGTATCGGCTGTGACGATCAGGTGATCACCTGGCTGTAATAGGAGCAAGAGGGTCAACGTGACTGCCGCCATACCGGATGAGACGAGAATAGCGTCTTCACCCTCGTCTAAAGCGGCTAGCTTTTCCTCCACGCTGCGGACTGTGGGGTTCCCGTATCGTCCGTACTCCTGATAATTGACCCGGGCCTGGCTTGCGCGGGCGCGCATGAATTGTTCTAGTGCTGCAGAGTTGGGGAAAGTGTATGTCGCTGTTTGTACGATCGGGATCGTCACCCCGCCGTAGGGGTTCTCATGGGGCTCCCCAGCGTGAACAGATCGTGTGGAGAAGCCGGGGGAAGTCTCTTCTGGATGATTCGTGACCATGTACGTTTCCCTCCAGGTATTGAGTGTGGGGGCCCCGGGTACAAAAAAGGCCTCTTTCTGGAAGAGGCCACGTCAACACGAGTGCTGACCACCTCTCATCTTCCAGATTACCTCTGCCGGAATTGGCACCTTGGACGGCCTTTTGCGCCACGTCATTGTGTCGAAAAGAACCCGCCAGGTTGCCGAGGCTTCACGGGGCCGGTCCCTCCGCCTCTCTGGATAAGAGTGTCAGGGCGGTTATTCAGTTACTTAAAGCAAATCATACTGTATATGGACTATTCTGTCAAACAGCATGTGTGCGTGGGTGCATTTCAAATTGGTGGTAGATTAGGAGTGTAAGCTTTGGTCCAAAGGGCATCAAAGCGATGGCTCATGATGGCCGTCCGAACGG
>JAGHDS010000244.1 GCA_021159845.1 Anaerolineae bacterium | reverse complement strand
GGGCGGTGGAAGGAGAGGAACAGGAAGAACGGCTTGCGCGGGTCGCGGCGGCGCAGGAAGTCGATGGCCTGGGTGATGATGAAGTTCGTCGGGTGTAGGTGCTCGGGCTTGTCCCAAGGCCGGGCGACGACGGAGTTGCAGTTCACGCCGTGGTCGAAGTAATCCGCGTCGTAGCCGAGCTGCTGGCGCAGCCAGGGAATATAGTCGTCGATCAGGCCGATGTCCTGGGCATGTCGTCGGGCATAGTGCAGGAAGCCATCGTGCAGGATGACGTTTTGGAAGCCCATCTGGGATCGTTCAGGGTAGACGTGCATCTTGCCGATGGCTTGGGTCTGGTATCCGTGACGGGTGAACTCGCTGGCGATGGTCACCGGGTAGTCCCAGAGCACGCCATCCTGGTAGCCGACGCGGCCGTGCGTGGTGGGCTTTAGGCCAGTGTACAGTGATGCCCGGGCGGGGATGCATGTCGGCGTTGCCGAGTAGGCCCGATTGAAGCGAGCACCTCGAAGAGCCAGTTGGTCCAGATAGGGTGTATGGACGACAGGATGCCCGGCAATGCTCAAAGCATCGCCGCGCCATTGATCGGTCATAATCAACACAATATTCGGTCGATCCGACATGGTACGGCACCTCCCTTTTTAAACTGGTGTCACCATAGCGGAATAGCTGGCAAAAGTCAAGGTCGGGATGCGGGGTGACTGTTCACCGGTGGGGTAAGAGAAATTAGCTGTGCCGCCACCACAAGCCGAATCAAGCCCCCTTCTCCATGCCTGGGAGAAGGGGGTCTGGGGGATGAGGGCTGCCCGCCGCCAAGGTGCTTGGAAGTAAGTGCCTGACCAAAAGGAGGTCCATGAGATCGATCCCGCTCCTACAGGCCAGAGCCTATCAGCATTCTCCATTGGATGCCAATGGGACACGGTGGGGGAATGGTCAACAGTTGCGTGCAACGCGTGGCGGGTTTTACAAAATTGTAGCCACTCATGTAGAATAACCTTAGACGCGTGTACAGCTTGGCCCTGGGAAACCCGACTGCAGCAGGCCAGGGAGCGATTACCAACAAGATGACACCGGATGCCCTGAGGTTATCCTCTCGGCCCCGGCTTCCTGGAGATGACAGATGACCTTACCTAAACCTACGTATCATTTTCAAGGGGACTTTACACCTGCCGATAAGGCGGAAAGCGACTTCCATTATTTCCGTTTCGATGTCCCCGCGGGAACCCGGCGTATTGACATTCGGTTCGACTACGACCGGGCAGACGGTAGGAACGCCGTCGATATCGGGCTGTTCGACGCGCACGGGGATAACGCCGACGGTTTCCGCGGGTGGAGTGGCAGCGCCCGGGGGCGGATTACCGTTTCCGAGCGCGATGCGACGCCTGGATACCTGCCTGGCCCCTTGCCCGGTGGTCGATGGACGATCATCATCGGCTTGTATAGGGTTCATGAGGGCGGGTGTCCCTGGGAGCTGGATGCCTGGATCTGGCCAGATCCAGGCATGGGATGTGGGTTCCCCACGGTATCGCGGCCTCATATCGGCAAACGTCGTACTGTGTCGGATCGCACGGGCCCGCGCTGGTACCGGGGCGATTTTCAGTCTCACACGTACCACAGCGACGCGAAGGGAGCACCTGGCGATCTGGCCGCAGCGGCGCGGGCTCGCGGCCTGGACTTCGTCGCCGTCACCGATCATAACACGGTCAGCCAGGCGCCCTATCTGCGGGCGCTCAGCGGTCACGAGCTTCTCCTGATCCCCAGTATGGAGGTTACCACCTACTATGGACATGGTAACGTATGGGGCATTCATCACTGGCTGGATTTCCGCTGCCGGACGTCGGAGGATATGGCCCGGGTCATTGAGGAGGTGCATCGGCGAGGGCGGTTATTCTCCGTCAATCACCCAAAGGAGAATGGGCCGGCGTGGGAATACGGGTTGGATCTCCCCTTTGACTGCATGGAGGTCTGGCAGGCTCCCTGGGCCTCGCGCAACTGGGAGTCGCGGCGCTTTTGGATGGAGTTGTTGGGACGGGGACGGCGCGTGGTTGCCGTTGGCGGCAGCGATCGCCATCAGCCGCCGCTATACCGTCTGTTGGGATACTACGAGCTGGGGACGCCGACGACGTGGGTTTATGCCGAGTCGCTGACTCAGGAGGCCATCCTGGCAGGAGTACGCGCTGGCCACGTGTTCATCAGCGAACAGCCCGCCGGGCCGCGAGTCGAGCTGACCGCCGAGGTGAACGGCCGCTCCATTATGATGGGGGATGAGCTGCCGTGTCAGGGAGCATCGAAGGTATCGGTGCGAGCCCATGTGTGGGGAGCTTCTGGTAAGGCGCTCTGGCTGCTTACCCGATCCGGCTTAGCGGAAGTTGTCCCCATCACGAGCGATGAGTTTGAACATGTGACGCAGGTTTCCTGTGATGCAGGCTTCGTGCGGGCTGAGATCGTCTACCCTGAATCGGAATGGGCGGGGCTGCCGGACGGCGAGCCTCGGCTTGCCGCGCTGGGGAATCCGGTTTACTTCGTCTGAATTTTGGACGGCTGACTTTGCGGGAAACGTCCCTTTCGGTGATGGGGCTATGGGGCCTCCCACGGGTATGGCGTCCATGGGAGGCCTGTGCATATCCTCTCACAGGGCTAGGCACGGATCGGCAGATGGGCCTGGTCGCGCAGGTACAGCGGTATGCGTTCCAATGGGGCCTCTGCCGTGATGACCTGGCCCCCTTCATGGCTCTCCCCGGTCCACGCGTCCCTCCACAGCGCTCCGGCGGGCAGGTACACCTCACGGCTGCAGGCGCCTTCGTGCAACACCGGGGCAACCAGCAGATCTTGGCCGAACATGAACTCGTCATCCACCGCCCAGCTCTCTTCATCCTCTGGGAAGTCCACGAATAGCGGACGCATGGGGGGAATGCCCTTCTCGTGCGCCACGCGCATCTGTTCCATGATGTAAGGCCGTAGTCGCTCCCGCAGGAACATCAGCTCACGGATGATCTCGTATGCCTGGTCGCCGAAGGACCACACCTCATTAGGCCCGCCGGTGAACTTCAGTCTGTCATCGCGTCCGACGGCCGGTAGGCGGAATCCGTGCAGGCGGAATAACGGACAGAAGGCGCCGTACTGGAACCAACGCACGATCAGCTCACGGAAGTATGGCGATTCGGGATCGCCGCCGAAGAAGCCACCGATATCCGTCGTCCACCAGGGGATGCCGCTCAACGCGATATTCAACCCGGCTCGCACCTGTGCCTGGAGGGCCTCGAAGGTAGATTGGATGTCTCCGGACCACACGGCCGCGGCGTAGCGTTGGCTACCGGCCCAGGCGGATCGGCAAAGCAGGATGATTTCCTCCTCTCCTTCGGAGCGCATCCCCTCGTAGAACCCCCGCTCGTGCATGAGGGGGTATAGGTTGGTTACGGCCAGCCCGTTGCCCAGGTGATAGCGCAGATTGTCGGGATGCATCGGGTACATTTCCGGCTCGCAGGCGTCTAGCCACCATACCTTGATCCCGTGGCGGTAGTAATTCTCCCGCACCTGTTCCCAGACGAATTGACGGGCCTCAGGGTTTGTCGCATCGTAGAAGTGGATGTAAACCGGGCCTTCCGGCCGTGTGTCCTCGAATCGGGTGTGCGCGGGTACTCCCCGCTCCGTCCGTACAAGCAACCCGCGTCGCTGCATCTCCGCGAAGTTGGCGCTGAGCGCGTTGACCGTGGGCCAGATGGAAACCATCACCTTTACGCCCATCTCGTCCAGCTCGCGAACCATAGCGGCCGGATCGGGCCAATACTTGGGGTCGAACTTCCAGTCTCCCATCATCGTCCAATGGAAGAAATCAACGACGATTACGGAAAGGGGAAGCCTGCGGCGCTTGTACTCGCGGGCGACGGATAGGAGCTCTTCCTGGGATCGGTAGCGGAGTTTGCACTGCCAGAAGCCCGCAGCCCACTCCGGTAGCATCGGCGCGTGACCTGTGGCATCGGCGTAGTGCTCCAGGATCTCCTTGGGGGTTCTCCCTGCCGTGATCCAATAATCGAGCTGCGGAGCGGCTTCGGCCACCCAGCGGGTGCCGTTACGGCCCAGTTCCACTCGTCCTACGGCAGGGGAGTTCCACAGAAAGCCGTAGCCGCGATTTGAAAGCAGGAAGGGGATGCTGACCTCCGTGTTGCGCTGAAGCAGATCGATTACACATCCCTTTTGGTCCAGGTGACCGTGCTGATGCTGCCCGAGCCCATACAGCCGCTCGCCCTCGTATGCCTTGAAACGGGCCTCAATGCGGTAAAGGTCTCCTCCGACGGAAGTGAAGTAGCGTGCCGGTGGGAGGGGAAACCAGACTGGCGCTTCGGCTAGCAGCTCCTCGCCGGACTGCGCGTTCAAGAAGCGAATCTCTCCCGTGGGGGAGCGGACCTCGTCGCTTTGCACGGATAGCTCCGCGATGAGCCTGCCGTTCCTGATCACGGCTCTGCTGTCGTGGATCGAGATCTCTACGTCATCTGGGCCGCCTGGGCTGGGCGCTAGTAGCGCCTGGGGCCAATTGTCCAGGATGGCCTTCCCCGTGGTGGATCGCACCCGCAGGCTATCATTCCCCCAGGGCTCAATGCGCACCACCTCATGATTTTGCTCCCAAATGAGCGCTCTCTCATGCTGACGAAAGCTCTGCATGACGAAAGCTTCCTTTCTCTTGCGGTTTCTTTCAGGAGCGATTACAAGTGGGCTGGCAGTCCCGCACCTCGTGGGCTCACCAGCGCC
>JAGHDS010000259.1 GCA_021159845.1 Anaerolineae bacterium | reverse complement strand
TTCCAGAGAGCGAAGTCGGGGACCCTCCCCGATTAATATCTGCTACACCGCCGCGGCCTCAATCTCTTATAAGCCATCACATTGCGTCTTTCCATGGGAGGTCGATTGAAGAGATCACCGATGCAGGCGTGGTATTTCTAAAGTATCAATACAATCCCGATATCGGGCTACTACAGGAATCACCGAAGATCGGGAGACACAATTACTACCTGAATGATGCGGCACTGGCCGCCTATACACTTGAGACGCTGGGAGAGCACGAGATGGCGACGCAGTTACGGGCGTCGCTGGCCAAGTACAACTACCAGGGCAACGGCTTCTTCGAGCTGGCCTGGGGGGTACCCATCCGCTGGCCGCCGTTCCACCATAAGGATGTGGAAGTGGCCAGGATTGGAGAGGATCGCATCCTCATCCAAACCCATCCGGGACCTGGATACTTCTATGACTGGTCGGCCTACTCCAACCTGGCCTTCATGGCGGCAGTCAATGAACGGGTGCTGGGACATCCGGAGGCTGCCCGCCGGCTCTATGAGATCGAGATGAGCACGTTCGACGGCTTGGGCTGGCGAGACCGGGCCTACTGGCAACGAGACGGTGTATACGAGACCCTGGGGCTTGCTTGGGGTATCTACGCAAGCACCCTGGTAGGGGCACCGATCAATAGCCAGGCGGTAGAAGTGCTCATCAGCACTCAGGGGGATAGCGGCGGGTTCCATACCCACTACAGACCTGAGAATAGGCATTTGGCCGACCCTAACGTTGAGACGACTTGTATGGCACTGCTGGCACTGCACAAGGTTAGTGGCGAGTAACTTTTCCTGATGTGTTGAGGAGTAACGATGATCAGTGATCCGATCCGAGGAACGGTAGACATCGCAGCCGATCCGAACGCGACGATAGGATTTGCCGAGATCGACGCGGCCGCCAGTGGGGATACGACCATCGTGTCCACGCCCGCGGGCAAGCGGACAAAGGTCCTGGGCGTGTTCCTGATGGCGAATGGCGACGTGAACGTGCAGTTCCGGGACGGCCCAGGCGGGGGAAGTTTGACGGGGACGCTGCCCATGGCGGCCAAGGGGAACGGGTTCGTGATGCCGGTATCGCACCAGGGGTATCCGTGGTTCCAGACCGGTGAGGGGGTAGACCTGGTGCTGAATCTATCGGCCGCGGTTCAGGTCGGCGGGTGTGTGGTGTATTATCAAGAGTGAGATGAGGAAAGGCGGGGCGCAATCGAATATGCCCCGCCTCTACATTCCTTCGTGGGGTCCGCTTTCAGATTCACTGAACATATCACCGGGGATTTGTGGGTGTCTGTTTTATAGAAATCCGTTTGAGTTCACCCCCACACTTCTGGCCATGCTCTCAGGCCTGCTCCCCTTGCCGCCTTCCATAGTTCCTTATCAAACGTCGCTAAAGTGATGGGATGCCCTATTCCTTCTTGCCATACCAACGCCGCAGCCAGATGCACCGCGTCATATCCCCTCAACCCCCACGTCCATGCCACCTCTTCTGCCCGAGATACTACTGTGTCATCCATCGCTATTCGTACCCAACTCTCCCACGCTTCCTGCAACCTCCGCCTTGCCTCTTCTGCCTCGTTTACCGATAAATACCCTCTTCGAGCACCTCGCGCCAGTGCGGCTACCAATTCCACCCGTGTCAGCAATCCGGTACCCATTATCTGTGCATCCTGTAACATCTCCCGCGTCTCTTCCGTTCCCTCCTCCCTCACAAACAATTTAACCAATGCACTCGTGTCTGCATATACGATCATTCCCGATCCTCCACCACCAATTCGCTCAATAGTTCCGGCCCTTTATTCTCAGCAACCGGCTCCGGCAGCCAAAACGAGGTTCCGCCCCACTTGAGAGTCCCATCCGCCACCAAATCCCACATCTTCTCTTCTATCTCCGATGGCAGGCCTTTCCCACCACCTTCCAGGAAGGGAATCAGACGCGCCACGGGTTTCCCCCGTATCGTCACCACCACCATCTTCCCTCGTCGAACGGCCCGGAGGTAGTACGCCAAACGATCCTTCAACTCTCGTGCTCCTACTCTCTCCATATCCCACCTCTATGAGGAATATTGTGGCCCCATTATACCATAAGAGGCCGCATGCCGCCACCACCCCGGCCACGCCGACGTCATGGGCGACGCTGGGGCCATGGCGGCATAGCGCCATCGGGAGGGCGCCGTGATCACGGCAAGATAGTTTGAGGAATTTATATCCCGGAATATCCCAAAATATCCCGAAGTGCCCTGATGAAGGAGGATGATGTATTGATGAAGGCAAAAAGATTTGCTTTAGTACGAGTTGTACGCGTCCCCGGGATCCGGCGCCAGGTGTAGTGCGGGGTGGGTGGGGGTGGTGAATCAACCCCCACCACCCCCACCCGGGGGTAGATTACCCTGCAGTAGCAGTACCTGATCGGTAGGGTAGGGTAGTACTTTGTCCGTTACCTCCGCCGAATTCCGGAAGCCTCATCCGCCCAACAAGTCGGTTCATCTCTTCGAGCGAGACGCCGAAAAGCACCGGGACCACATCCTCGAGCTCCGGGTAGTCCTTGACATTGATCTGCCACGTATGTCCTCCGTGGATCGGCTGCGCAATCCACGGCCAGGCACCCGGCCGGCCCCACCGGCCGCCGGGATCGAGGAGCCGTTGCTTGGCCTCCTCGTAATAGGGGGACATGTTGTTCTTAGAGAAAGGCACGCCGCCGGGCAGGTTGTTGGGGATGCGGCCGGTTTGCGGATCCATGATTCGTAGGCGCGCTGAAGGGCACGCCAGAGCCGCACATCCACCTTATCCCGGAAAATGTCCGACTCGGCATAGCGACCGTCGATGAGCTCGCCGGCAGTCTGGAGGGCGGCGGCGTTGCGGTAGCGGAGGTTCTGGGCGGCGTATGGGTTGATGTCGGGCTGCGCCCGCAGGTTGTGCACGGCCAGGGCGACTTCCAGGAAGGCGGCGCTCTTGACGAGGCCGTGGGCATGGCGGTGAGCATCGGATAGTTCGCTGTTGGTCTCCTGATCAACGATCATGGTGGTCATGCTACGCTCCTTTCGTGTCTGGCGGCTCGGGGCCGTCTGTCTATTTTGCGCTTCCCTATGCCGATTCTACACTAAGTATACACGATTTTGGCCCCACTACTAAGCCTTATGTCGGAATTTTAAGGATTATTGGGCGTAGTGTGCCGAATAAAGACTTGACACGGTGAGGTAATTGTGCTATAGTGACAACAGAAGGAGGTGTAATGCTATGGGGCTGAAGATAGATGAGCGGAAGGTCAGGGTATTCATGGCGATGAGGGGGATAGATACTGTCCGTGATCTTGCCCGCAAGGCTGGCATTCATGAGGATACAGTCTGGAAGGTGTTTAAGGGGCGCAATTTCACGGCAGAAACACTGGAGAGGCTAGCGACGGCTCTGGAGTGTAATCCCCTTGATTTGCTTACGGTCGAGGGATACCCGGACCCACACATGGGAGCCCCGGCATTGGCCTCCGTAAGCTAGGAACCAATGGCCGGGGCGCTTCCAAAAAGAAAGACCCCGCCGGTGGAGCGGCGGAGTCCTTCAGGAAGCGCCCCGGCTTGGCTTGGATCGGCATTGCTGCACCTTACCAACCGAGGTCACACCTACCCAGCTGGGGAGCAGGGACTCGAACCCCGACCCACAGATCCAGAGTCTGCTGTCCTGCCCATTAGACGACTCCCCAACCCTCACAACTATTCTACCATAATTTGGCCCATAGGAGCAAATTCCGGGCCTTTTCATGCCTGCTGAATGCCCTCGATGTCCATAATCGCCGCGTGATAAGGGCGATAGTCCAACACCGGCCGGGGATCAAACATCAGATATACTTCCAACCAACGGTTATCGTGTCGACGTGCCTCCCGGGCGGCTACCAATCCCTCGATGATGCGAGCCTGAGAACGGAAAGAGCGTATCCCCTTGATGACCCGCTCCTCCGCGATCGCGGAGGCCAGCACGGCCCGATTACCCCGCAGTGTAATCGGCCGGCCGTGCACCAGCGCGTCCTCTGGGGAGAAATCGCCCCACACAGCGTACTGGAGCACGCTTCGCACTGCCGGAGCCAACCCCAGGTCGGCCAGGATGGGGTCTCCGACTTGCGGCCCGTCATAGCGACCGATGCGCTCCGTCGCCTCATGGTCGATATGTTCACGGTACCCATTCGGGATGAGCAGCCGCGTCACCTTCAGACGGCGCAGTATAGGGAACACGCACTGCATCGTCCCAGCTACGCCCGGGGGCACGCGCCAGCCAACATATCCCATCAGGCTGAAATCAGGGAAATCACATCGCAGCACATGTTCCTCGTCCAGCCCCAACACCCGGTAGGCAGCCAGAGTCTCCGCTCTTCGTGTGGAGACGATCGTCTCCTTCTCCTCTGGCGAGGAATATCCTGCGCTGCCGTCGCACAAGATCAAAATGTACACCTCGCCGCCATTACTTTGAGCCGCCTGGATCGCATAGCCCGCTCCCAGCAGGGCGTCGTCGTCGTGGGGTGATAGGACCACCAACCGCTCGTCACCGGCCCGCCAGTCGGGGAAGAGCAGGGAGATATCGCCGCTGGCAGTCCCGAGCTGCAAATCGTAATAGCTAAATAACACGTCCGACATGGGATCCTCCCAGTTTCTCGTGAGCATTCCTTCATCCGGCGTTTGAACTACCCCCTCGTTGTTTCCCACCTCCACCCATTCATCCGAGGTCCAGCTCCCGGCGAGGACAAGCCTCGTGATGGACAGTATGGTAGCCCAGATCAGGTGAAATATCAAGGGAAAGATGAACCCTGCAGGTGGCGGGGAATTGCATTTCAGGGTAAAATAGCGTCATCCGAGCTGCGGCGTGTACCTCATGGCCCACGACCATTTCCCCAATGAAAGTCAGAAGACCTCGCCGCAATCCACCCAGGCTGTAACTTGCAGCCGGTAAGAAACCGACAGGATCAGGCATCCCCAAAATGGTGAAGCACGACCCAATCGCCGCGATCATAGCGGAAAGCCTGGCGTTGAAGCGCTCCGGCCGTATCAGCGCGGCTCTGCGACATGCCCAGAAAGCTGTGCAACTGGCCCAATCCCTGAAAGATCCCCGCAGGATAGCCACAGCCCTCAACGCTCTGGCAAGGGTTTACATCAGATTAGGTCACTATAATAGTGCGCGGGAGCTGGCTGAGGAGGCGTTGGCACACGCATCCTCAGGCTCTCATGCCCATGTCGACGCTCTGCTCGTCCTGGGCATCTGCGCTGCGGAAACCGATGATCCCGATGCCGCCGAGAGATTCTACCATCAGGCCGTCGACCTGAGCCGTCAGTTGGGCTATGACCGGGCGTTGTTGCGGGGACTACACAACCTGGCGGCTGGCGTGTATATTCCGCGCGGTCGGTTCGAATTGGCGCTGGCTGCGGATGAGGAAGCCTATCGACTAGCGTTGTCGCAGGAAGCGCCGGAGTTGGCCTGGATTACCCTGGCCAGTCGGGGTTGGGTATATTGGGTCATTGGCCAATACGCGCAGGCTCAAAAGATGGCCACTGAGCTCCGTCGCGTCGCTTCGCCTGGCTCGCTTGCTGAAGGGTTCTACTACTGTCTGTGTGCCGATCTGGCGCAGGAGGAAACGGATCCGAATGATGCACTCCCTCTATATGCGAAAGCGCGCTCCATCGCTGAGTCTATCGGTGATCCCGGACTGAACGTTTTGCTGCGGCTGGGGCTTAGTCGCTACGAGCGGAAGGCGGGCAATGCCGCGGCCGCGCGCGATTGGGCGAACGATGCGCTGGCCATTGCCCGTCGCGTCAGCTACAAGCACCTACAGGGTACAGCCTTGATTGAGCGCGGTCGCGCCCTGTGGGCGATGGGTGACCTCGATGCGGCCGAGCAGGATCTGCGTGATGCCATCGCTCTTATGGACCCTCTCCGTTTGGCCTTTGACTTGGCGCGAGCCGCGTTATTGCTGGCAGCCCTTCTGCACGCCCAACAGCGGGCCGACGAGGCGATCATAACATGGGTAGATGCTGCCCGCCGTATCGTCAGTGGTGGTTACGCCTTTTTACTGGAGCAGGAGCGTGCTTTGGCCTTTCCACTAGTCGCTGCTTACCTCAAACATGAGGATCAGACAATCGCAGACCTCTCGACCACCCTGCTCACCCACTTGCAATTCGTCCCGCCGCCGCCACTGCGTGTCCGAACTTTAGGGGGCTTTGAGGTCTGGCAAGGCAGGCGGCTAATCGACAGCCGCCTCTGGGGGCGCAGGCGGGCGGGGGAGCTCTTCCGGTTGCTCCTGGTCAGCCCTGGCTACACATTATCCCGCGATCAAGTCATTGAGGCGCTCTGGCCTGGCAGAACAAGCTCCAGTGTGTCCGCTCTGTTTCATCATGCTACATCAGCCCTACGCCGGGCGTTAGAACCAGAACTTCCCGATAAATTTCCCTCGCGTTACCTGGACGTAGAAGAGGGCCGGGTGACGCTACGGTTACCCCCCGGGTCCACGATCGATTTCGTGACGTTCGAGCGCCATGTTGAGCAAGGAGCATATGGGGCAGCCGTGGCCCTCTACCAGGGCGATCTTCTCCCGGCCGACCGATATGCCGACTGGGCCATTCCTCTTCGAGAGCGCCTGGCTCAACTATATCTGCGTTCCCTGTTGCACATCGCTCAGGACGCGTTGAGCACCGGATGTGCACAACGGGCCCTCGACGCTTGCCATACCATCCTGGCGCGAGAACCCTGGCAAGAACAGGCCGTGTTACTGGGTATGCGAGCCTGTATGGCGCTGGGAGACCGAGCAGGGGCTTTGCGCTTGTATGTCGCCCTGGAACGTTGCCTCCGGGAGGAATTGGGGATAGCCCCTGTGCAGGAACTGCAAGCGCTATATCAGGCATTGAAAGACCAGCCGTAATCTCCCCGCCTTTCAGACTACCTCCTTGTGTCAGTCCCGTGGCAGTTGCCCGTGGTATAAGTTATTCGTTGTCCGCCACCGACACTAAGGAGGTCACTATGACTCGGAAAATCCCCTCGATTTTGCTGGCTCTTCTCATGATCAGCTCGCTGTTGTTGACCAGTTGTGGCCCGGGGGTGACGCCAGCGCCGGCCACGCCGGTCGTTATCATCGTCACCGCGACCCCTGTTCCCGCGGCTACCACCTCCTCCGCTCCTGCGGGCGATACCCAGACCGCACAGAGCACAGCCTCTACCCCGGCCACGGC
>JAGHDS010000367.1 GCA_021159845.1 Anaerolineae bacterium | reverse complement strand
GGGTGGTATTTGAGGTGCGGGTGGGGGGGGTGAGTAGTCATCTGCGGCTTGGCATACCCTATGCGTTGTTGAAGCCGATCAGCGCGAAGCTGAGCCCACAAGCGTGGATCGCCGGTTCAGAGAGCGTTGCCGATGAGCGCCAAGAGACCAATGTCCAGTATTTACGTGCTCATCTACAGGATGTGCCCGTCACTTTAGTCGCGTACCTGGGCGAGGTCGATACGACCTTTGAGGAGATCTATAAGCTCAAGCCGGGAGACCTGATCCCCCTGGATACCGCGGCGGATCGGGAGATTAAGGTCTTCGTCGAAGGGACTCACTGCTTTTGGGCGCGTCCGGGGGTGCGGGGGAACCGTTTGGCTGTTGAGATTACCCGCGTGCTTTCCGGTTTGCAGGATGTAAGTGTTGTGGATGGGGAAAAGGCGCGCGAGGCGGTGAGGGTCCGCACGAAGAGCAACGGGCGTTTGAAGTGAGCGTAGCGGTGTGTGGAACTCCCTTCCTTGGTGGAAGGGTGAGGGGAGAGATGGAGTATGGCGGACTCACAATCCTTTGACCCGGAGTCTTTGGAGATCCAGGAATCGGAATTGGAGGCTTTGGGGGCGCATGATCTGGAGGTTGAGCTCCCTGAGGCCCAGCCGGAGCAGGAAGGGCAGACTCCTGAAAACGCTTCTGAGGCTGCCTCGGAGGCTGATGCGAGGACGGATGGAGGTCTCCCGGCGGGAGAGGGGGCCGAGGTTGTGGCCGGGGACGCGGAGACCACGGAGCATCCGGCACAGGAGAAAACGGCTGAGGCTGCTCAGCCATTGAGCTTTGAGCCTCTTGGCGGGCAGAGGGTGCGCTCTAATGGGGACAACCTCGATCTCTTGCTAGATGTCCCGCTGCGGGTGACTGTGGAGCTTGGCCGTACGGAGATGCCTATCCGTGAGGTATTGGGCTTGACGCCGGGGTCGGTAGTTGAACTCAGCAAGATCGCTGGGGAGCCGGTGGACATTTTGGTCAATGGAAAGCTGATCGCCCGTGGCGAGGTCGTCGTCATCGACGATATGTTCGGCGTGCGGGTAACGGACATTATTCCGCCATCGGCGCGTGTGCGTTCCCTGGGCAGGTAGGAGTGGAGGGACCATGAGTCGCTGGGCGCGAGCCATGCGATGGCTGATCGCAGGATTGCTTGCCTGTGTGCTGTGGGCTTCGAGCAGTGCCGTTGTCGTTAGCTGTGCTCTGGATGGCGCGGGGGACGGCACCGGCCTGGCTACGCAGCCCGCATCGGGCTTCCTGGTGCGGGACTATGGGGAGGTATCCCCGTCGGTTGCGATGGACTCGGAGCCGATGGGATGGCAGGTGGCTCTGGGCGTGGTTGGCAGCCTGGCGTTGGTGGTCGTTGCGATCTATGGCGTTTTGTGGGTGATGAAGACGCTCTTGCAACGCAAGAACGTCATGATGGGAAGGCCTAATCTGATACGGGTTTGGGAGCGCACCCATCTGTCGCCTAATCGATCTCTCTATTTGGTGGAGGTCGGTGAGAGAGTACTGTTGTTAGGGGCAACGGATAGCCAGGTGAATTTGCTGACCGAGCTGGATCGCGCGGTGTTGGCGGAGCAGGATCCCTTTGCCACCCGGCTGGCGCAGGTTGCCGCCCAGGAGCCGAATCCCGTTGCATCTTGGAAGGATGCGGGGACTGCGCTGGAGGGACTTCGGGCTACAATCGCCCGGCTGCGCGATGTCCACGGGGTGGAAGAGCCATGACTCGTACGGTGCGTCGGATTGGGCTGATAGCTCTCGCTCTGTTGCTCGTCATAAGCCTGTCTGGTTGTGTGGTGCAGTCGGAGGGGGCCGGCACTCCGGAGTTTAGCCTGCGCGTTGAGGCCCCGAACAACGGCCAGGAGATGGCGACGGAGCTACAGCTCTTGCTCGTGCTGTCCTCCTTGGTGCTGTTGCCCGCTGTGTTGATTGTGACGACTGCATTCATCCGTATCACCGTGGTCCTGTCAATTCTACGGAGCGCGATCGGGTTGCCGCAGCTGCCACCGAATCAAGTGATCATAGCCCTTTCGCTTTTCTTGACATTCTTTGTGATGAACCCTGTGTGGGAACAGGTGAACAGGGATGCGCTTCAACCCTTTATCGCCGGGGAGATGTCTCAGGAGGAGGCGATTCATCGGGGGCTGCAACCCCTGCGGACGTTCATGTTCAGACAGGTGCGGGAGGGAGATCTGGCCCTCTTCGTCCAGTTGGCCAAGCTTCCCCGCCCGCGCACGGTTGATGATGTGCCTACCTATGTGCTAATTCCGGCCTTTGTGATTAGCGAGCTGAAGACGGCATTTCAGATGGCGTTTGTCATCTATGTACCCTTCCTCGTGGTGGATATGGTGGTGTCCAGTGCCCTCATGTCGATGGGGATGATGATGTTGCCACCTACGGTGATCTCATTGCCTTTTAAGTTGTTGTTATTCGTGATGGTGGATGGCTGGCATTTGGTTGCGCGCTCGCTGGTGATGAGTTTCCACGGCTGAAGGGGGAGTGCATAAGGACCGCTGGATGGTCCGGGTGGGAGGAAGTGCGAGAATGACAGAGACGATGGTGATTGAGCTGGGGCGCAATGCTTTGTTGATCACGCTGATGCTGGCCTTACCTTTGTTGCTGACTAGCCTTTTCATCGGCGTGGTGATCAGCGTGATCCAGGCGGTCACGCAGATTCAGGAGGTCACCCTGACCTTTGTCCCGAAGATCCTGGCGTTCTTTCTTGTCCTGGCCTTATTGGGTTCTTGGATGTTGCAGAATATGCTCCAATACACGGCGGCTTTGTTGAATACCTTGCCAAGACTAGCGCGTTAGGAGTGTGCAAGGATGTCCTTTCAGATCCCAGGGGCTTGGTTAGAGCAGGCGTTGCTCACCTTTATACGGGTACTCGCCGTGTTCTCCACGGGGCCGGTGTTCAGCTATCGCGGTGTGGCCGCTCCGATCAAGGTGGGCCTGGCGCTCGTGTTGACATACCTCGTCTTGGCGCCAGGGGGACAGCCAGTGTCCCCAGCCCCTGATGGACTGACGTTCTTGATGGCCGTAGGGGGGGAAGTGATCATTGGCCTTCTCCTCGGCTTTGCCAGTATGTTGGCGTTTCACGCGTTGGAGATGGCCGGTGGGATCGTAGGGGCGGAGATGGGGTTGAGCTTCCCTAGTTCCATTAACCCGAGCTTGCCGGATCAGGGAAGCATGATTCAGCAATTTTACTTCTTGTTCGCTACACTCATCTTCTTGGCGATCAACGGGCACTATGCGTTCCTGCTGGCGCTCAGACGCACCTTGGATGTGGTACCGCCGGGCTCGTTCGTCGTGAGCGGGCTCATGTCTGAGAGACTCATTCGGTTGAGCGCCGCGATCTTCTGGAGCGCTGTGCAGATCGCCCTACCCGTATTGGCGACGCTGATCTTGACGGACATCGGGTTGGCGTTGATCAGCAGGGTCATGCCCAGGATCCCTGTCTTCATCCTGGGGATGCCGCTCAAAGTCGGCGTAGGGCTAATCGCGATGGCCCTGACGTGGCCGTTGATGTTGCCGGTGATCCGGTGGGTGCTGGATCGGGCGGCTAGCAACATGTTGCTCGTGATTCGGTAGAGAGGGTTCGGATGTCTGAGCGAACTGAAGCCCCTACTCCCCGGCATCGGGACAGGGTCCGGCGACGGGGGCAAGTCGCGAAAAGTCAGGAACTCAGTGGGGCGTTGGGGTTATTGGCCGGCGTCTACCTGCTGCACAGTCGGGGGGCGACGATCGTGGAGATGCTGGAGCAGCTGATGCGGGACGCCTTCGTTGGTCTTCCGCAGCAGGATCTGATGCTGGTGACGTTGCGGTCGAAGGGGTTGGCTCTGGCGCTTCTGGTCATGAAGGTTCTCGCCCCGGTGATCGTAGGCGTGATGGCTACGGGTGTACTTAGCACCGTGGTTCAGACGAAGGGGCTTGTAGCCCCGGCGCTTCTTAAGCCCAACCTGAAGCGTCTTAACCCCATTGCCACAGCGGGTCAGCTGGCCTCATGGCGGGGATTGGTGGAGTCGCTCAAGGGCATTGGGAAGATGGCGATTGTGGGCCTGATCATCTTCGAGTTCTTGCCGGGGCGGATGATGGCTGTGGCGGCCGCTTCTACAGCGGGGCCGTTGAATGGTGTGGAGGTGCTGGGGAGCACGATCTATCAGATGGCCTTTCGGGTCGCTCTGTTGTTCCTGACGATTGGTTTGCTGGACTACGTTTTCCAATGGCGTCAATTTCAGCAGAGCATACGCATGACGCCTGAGGAGGTTAAGGAGGATCTGAAGAGCGCCGAGGGGTCGCCTCTATTAAAGGCGCGCTTGCGTCAGATGCAGCGACAGTGGGCGCGGCAGCGTATGATGCAGGAAGTGCCGAAGGCCGACGTGGTGGTGACCAACCCGACTCACCTGGCTATTGCCCTCAAGTATGATGGCCAGACCATGTTGGCGCCCACCGTCGTAGCTAAGGGTAAGGGGGTCGTAGCCGCTCAAATCGTCAAGGTGGCTCGGCGGCATCGCGTCCCAGTGGTGGAGAACCGCCCCCTTGCTCACGCTCTGATTCGGCTGGACATCGGGGCTCAGATCCCACCGACGTTGTACCAGGCCGTGGCCGAGGTGTTGGCGTTCGTCTATCGTTTGCGTCGGGCACGGGCCTTCTAAGACACTGGGATTGGGGTGTGGAAATGGCGGTTGAGACAGGCACCAGCGCATTGCAGGCACCGATTTTGAACCGCATCCTACGGCAGAGTGACGTGCTGCTGGCGGTTGCCGTGGTAGCGATCGTGGCCATGATGGTCATCCCGCTGCCCCCGGCGGTTTTGGATTTATTGCTGACGCTCAATATCAGCGTTTCGATCACGATTTTGTTGATCACCATGTATGTGCAGGAGCCGTTGCAGTTCAGCGTCTTCCCGTCGTTGTTGCTGATTGTGACCCTGTTCCGTCTGGCGCTGAACATCTCTACCTCGCGGCAGATCCTCTTGCACGCATATGGCGGCCGAGTGATCCAGGCTTTTGGCCAGTTCGTCGTGGGGGGCAATTACATCGTTGGGATCGTCGTGTTCTTGCTCCTGATGATCATCCAGTTTGTGGTCATCACGAACGGAGCAGGACGTGTCGCAGAGGTGGCGGCTCGTTTCACCCTGGACGCGATGCCTGGTAAGCAGATGAGCATTGACGCGGATTTGAACGCCGGATTGATCAATGAGGAGCAGGCTCGCCAGCGGCGGCGTTTAATCGAGCTGGAGGCGGATTTCTACGGAGCGATGGATGGCGCCAGCAAGTTTGTTAAGGGGGATGCGATCGCAGGAGTGGCGATCATCCTGGTGAATATCCTTGGCGGGTTTGCCATCGGGGTGCTCCAATTGGGAATGCCTATTTCCGAGGCGCTTAAATCTTACATTCTGCTCACTGTGGGCAATGGGCTGGTCGCTCAGATCCCGGCTCTCTTGCTATCCACCGCGACTGGCATCATCGTCACCCGGGCTGCCTCGGAAGCGAACATGGGGCGGGATATTCTGCATCAGACGGCGACCAGCCCTCGCGTGTTGATGATCGTCGCCGGCATGTTGTTGGCTTTTGGGTTGGTGCCTGGCTTGCCGAAGCTGCCCTTCTTCTTCCTGGGAGCGGTGGTGGGAGGCGCTGGTTATGCCTTGAGCCGCGTGGAGAGCACACCGCAAGTTGAGCAGGCCGAGATGGAGCAGCCTGCCCCTGCTGAGGAGACGGAGGATGTCACCGGGCTGTTGCGGGTGGATCCTTTGGAACTGGAGCTGGGGTATGGGTTGATCCCCCTGGTGGACGAGGCGCAGGGCGGGGACCTGTTGCAGCGGATCAGCGCGATCCGGCGGCAGATCGCCTTGGAGCTTGGGTTTGTGTTGCCCAAGGTTCGTATCCGGGATAACCTGACGCTGCTCCCGAGCGCGTATGTCATCAAGCTGCGTGGCGAGGAGATCGCTCGTGGGGAGGTAGTGCCGAACCGGCTCCTGGCTCTGCCGCCCGATGCCGGTGCTACGGGAGGGACCGGCATCGAGGAGATCGAGGGGGTGCCCGCTAAGGAGCCGGTGTTCGGTATGCCTGCGCTCTGGATTGATCCGGGGATCAAGGAGAGGGTCGAGGTCATGGGGTACACCGTGGTCGACCCGGCCTCGGTGATCGTCACGCATTTGACCGAGATCGTCAAATCTCATGCCGCTGAGCTGCTGAGCCGTCAGGAGGTGCGCAAGCTGATTGAAGGGCTGCAAGCGGATTATCCGGCCGTGGCTGAGGAAGTGCTGAGCGATCGCGTGGGCATAGGGCTGATCCAAAAGGTCCTTCAGAACCTGCTGAGCGAGCAGGTGTCGATCCGTGATCTGGTCTCCATCGTGGAGGCGGTGGTGAATCGGGTGCATGAGACCCAGGATCCTGATGTGTTGAGCGAGTATGCTCGGCTCGCGCTCAGCCGGAGCATCACAAACCAGTGGCGTGGGCCAGATGGGGCCCTGCATGTGGTGACGCTGGGGCCGTCCGTTGAGTCTGCCCTGGCTAGCGCGTTGCAGCCAACCGATTGGGGGATGACCATCGTCATGAACCCCGATCAGATGCAATCGTTGGTGCGGGCGATTGCAGCTCAGACGGAGCAGATGGCGGCAAGGGGATACCAACCTGTGCTGCTTTGCTCCAGCCGGATACGGTTGCCTTTGCGCCGCCTCTTGCAGCGGGCGTTACCTACGGTCGCTGTGCTGTCATATAACGAGGTGGCTCTGGGTGTGGAAGTTTACACGGAAGGGATGGTCGAGATAGGGGAAATGAAGGGGGATGCGCATGAAGGTGGAGCGCTTTTGGGCGCAGGACATGGCTCAAGCGATGAGCATGATTAAGGCTCGTCTCGGGCCTGATGCGGTAATCTTGCACTCGCGCCGGGTTCGTCGGGGGATCCTGCGTCGGCCGTGGCTGGAAGTGATCGCCGCTGTGGATGAGGACAAGCAGGTGCCTCAGGATCTCTTGCGGGTTGTCAAGGCTGTATCCGCGCGCAAGGAGCTTGACGCTGTGCGGGCGGAGTTGTCTGCCCTGCGAGAGGCGGTGGCCCGTTTGGCCGCGGAGGTGCGCAGCGCGGACCTGCCGGCGCTGACGCCGAGCCTACGGATGATCTACTCGCATCTGGTGGCTCGGGGCCTTTCCGAGGATCTGGCTGCGGAGAGCGTCCTCGCGGCTGCCTCGGAGCTCAACCCGGCCGCCGCCGATGAGTTGGAAACGGCCCGGACGTGTGTGGCTCGGCATTTGCATGGTCGGATCATCACCAGATCTCTCACTCTGGGTGGTCAGGCTGGTAAAGTCGTTTTAG
>JAGHDS010000433.1 GCA_021159845.1 Anaerolineae bacterium | reverse complement strand
GGCATACAGCGCTATCCCCTCGGGCAGACGCCGATCGGCAGGAATGGTGAGCAGATCGCGCGTGCGCCCCAGAGTCACCACGTCGCCGGGGAAGAGCGTGATGTGTCGGGAAAGAAAGGCCAGGACCGCCGGCCCCATAAGCACATACTCATCCGTGTTGCCATACACCTCCCCCACCCCCTCAACGGCCAGATGCATCACCCGACCCCGGACCTCCTCCAGGGCAAGAGGGACGGGAGTACGGCTGACAACGTTAAAGCCGTCTGCCCAGCGGGCGTATACGGTCGGCATATTCCTTTCCTGAGGTGTCGCCGGGGATTGGACCGGCTCGGCGAACGAGTGATCGCGCATGACGGCCATGGGCAAATAGCCGAGGATAGCGCGAAGGGCCTCCTCCAGCGAGGCCCGATGAAGCAGACGGCCGACGACGAAGGCCAACTCCACCCCCATGGAAAGCGTCCGGGCCCGGCGGGGAATGCGAAGGGGCTCGCCAGAGATCGCCAGCGAACGGGCCGGGCAATTCAGCACGCGGGGCAGTGATCGCACGGCCAACCCCTCCACATCGCTCACGCCCCGATAGTTCCCGAAGACCGTCCAAAAGTGACGGACAGCCTCGAGTGTCCATGCTTCCGGCTCCTCGATGACGTCCTCACCCTCTGCGATGAGATCGCGCACTGCAGGCGATGGATGCACCCGCCTCCCCGGATCATCCGGAGGCCTCCAATCGCGACGCCCTGCCATGACGACCGGGACGCGTAGATCGCCGACGCGCTCGATCTTCCCTTCCAGGTAATCCTCAGGGCTAAAGGACATGTCCTCGGTCATCGGCACCCCATCCACGCCCATCGTGGCCATGTGAACGACGTCGCCCGGATACAGGGTAAGGAAAGAGGAGAGCCAACTGATCGTGCGCTCGATGCCGAGCACCATCGCACTGGTATGTGCGCGGTCCCGCAGCCAGCCCGACTGCCGGGTATACACCAGGAGGTCATATGGGTTCCCTACCTCGTCCGGCGTGACCAGGTAAGGTCCCATGGGGCACATCGTATCCGACATCTTGCCCAACCAGGAGCCGGTGGCATCCTCAAACCAGTCCAGCGATGAAATACCCTGCTCCGCGATGCGGTCCTGGTAGTCGCTGATAGACATGTCCAGCACCACAGTATACCCCGCGATATGCCGCATCGCGTCCCCGACATCAATATCCTTTCCACCGCGGCCGATGATGACGCCCAATTCCGGATTCCAGCCAAACCTGCCCGCGTCGCGAGCGATGACGACCGGATCACCTGGTCCTACAACCGTGCCCTGAGGACGCTGATGTCCCATCGGGTAGAGGTTCACGATGGGACGAGAGGGATCGTTACGCCAGAAGGCCGGGCTGTTCTGCACCAGGCCAAAGTAAAGGCGCGGCCGCGGGATGGGCGCTCGCAGTTTCACCTCCCGCAGGGGGAAGCCGGCGCCGGCCAGCAAAGCCTGATCCGACTGCTCCAGGAAGCGGAGTAGGAAATCATGCAGCCGTCGGGCCGCACTCATCCCGACATCGCCCAGGCTTAAGAAGGCGACCATATCCCGCGGCCAGGGGCGCTCCCTCAGAAAGCAAGGCTGGCTGGCCCGATATGGCGAGGTAGGCAGCGAAGCGTACTGATGCAGGCGCTGCTCCACCGCCTCTGGATCGAATACCCAGGGTTCTCGGGCGGCCGGATGGCTGACCAGGATGCCGAAACGTTCTTTCCCCTGTGCAACAAAGGTTACAAGCTTGATGGTCCCATGCCTCCTGAGGCCAAGGTCACAATAAGCCTGCCTCTGTCATCAGACGACGGATCTCACGTCGCTCATCCTCGTCAGGCCGCACAACGGGCAGACGCTCAACCTGCCCCATGGGGCGCCCGGCGATGCGACACATCTCCTTGACGATGGCCGTCTCCCGCGCCGGTCCACCAGACGCCACGGCGGCCTCGATGTATCCCTCTACCGGGCGTAGCCGGGCATAGAGCTCCTGCGCTTTCTCGAAATCGTGGGCCAAGCAGACATCGTGAATCTCGAGAGCCAACTGTGGGGTGAAGTTCGCCAGCAAGGTGATATAGCCTACAGCACCCAACTGGTAATCAAAGGGCATCGTCTTCTGGGTGAAGCAAGGCAGGATGGCAAAGCGATCGGCCAGGTAAAAGGCCACCTCACGTAACTTGTGGAAGTACGGCGTACACTCCTTGAGCGCCACGATCTGATCAATCTCTGCCAGGCGTCGGAGCAGATCGACGGAGAGATCCTGTCCCGTCACCCAGCAATTGTTGTAGATCATGATAGGGATCTCTGTGGCATCAGCGATGGCTTTGTAGTGGTCGAAGACCACGTCAGGCGGCGCGTTCTTGTAGTAGTGAGGCGGCAACACCATGATGCAGTCGGCCCCGGCCTGCTCAGCGTACTTCGCGATCTCGATAACCGGCTGCGTCGCCGGGCGCACACAACCGACGCACACCGGCACGCGTCCGTTGGCCTCTTCCACCACTATGTCGATCAACTGCTGATACTCGGATGTGGAGAGCGAGAAGCCCTCCCCATTGGATCCCCCGATGACCAGCACGCCACGTCCGTTCACGATCCCATTTTCGATCATGAAACGGGTATTCGCGCGTAGTGCCTCCTCGTCAATCTCTGTCATGGACTTGAAGGGCGTGAACTGGATGTTGATCACACCGCGCATCAAAGACTTCGTCTCTTCTAACGTACGCTTCATGGATCTGCCTCCCTTCATAAGGATATTCTCAGACGATGGCTCAGGCTGTCTTAAAGGATCAATCGAGGATCGATCGCGTCACGCAGCCCATCGCCGATAAAGTTGACACATAAGACAGTTAACAAGGTCATCACGGCTGGTGGCATCCACATCCAAGGCCCTTGCTGTAGTATCTCCAAATTGCGCGCCGTCTCCAACATATTACCCCAACTGGGTGTGGGCAATGGAACCCCCAGGCCCAGGAAGCTCAAACCGGCCTCTGTGAGAATGGCCATGCCAACGGCGAACGTGACCTGAGCCAGCAGAGGGGCCAACACATTGGGCAAGATGTGAACGGCGATGATGCGACGGTCTCGAACTCCCAGGCAACGGGCGGCCTCGACGAACTCCTGTTCCCGGAAGGAGAAGAATTGTCCCCGCACCAGACGAGCCGTACCGGGCCAGCTCAATGCCCCGATGATCAGGATCACATTCCGCAGCCCGGGTCCTACGAACGCGGCGATGGTCAACATGATGACGATGCTGGGGAAGGTCATCACCACATCGGTCAGCCGCATGATGACCATATCCACCGCGCCCCGATAGTACCCGGAGAGCGATCCCAGGATCGTCCCGATGAGGGTGGAGAGGAAGGCCGCGCTTAGACCGACGACCAGCGAGACCCGGCCACCATGAATGGTCCGACTCCAGATGTCCCGTCCCAGCCGATCCGTGCCCAGCCAGTGTTCTGAGCTCGGCGGCTGAGAGTGCGCTCGCAGGTCGATCTTATTGGGGGGGTAGCGCTGGAAAAGCGGTGCTCCCACGGCCAGGATCGAGATGAGTAGGAGGACCAACAACGAGGCTACCGCCAGCCGGTGACGACGGAACCGACGCCAGGCCCGTCGCGTTGGGGACTCGACCTCCAGAAGCGCGTCTGCGGCCGGGATAGCCTCCGGTGAGATCTTCACGCCTCGGGTGTCCTTCTTCATTCTCACCCTCTGCTGCTCTCTTCATCGTAACGGATTCTCGGATCGACCACCGAATAGAAGATATCCGTCAACAGGTTCGCTGTCAGGATCACGACGGCCGAGACCAGGTTGATGCCCATGATCAAAGGATAATCCCGAGACAGGACGGCATCCAGATAGAGCGATCCCATGCCCGGCCAGCTATAGATGGTCTCGATGAACACCGCGCCCACGACCAGGTTGGGGATGCTCAGACCGATGATCGTCACGACGGGGAGGATGGCGTTACGGAGCGCGTGGCGCAGGATCACGATGTGCTCCGGTAACCCCTTGGCCCGGGCGGTCGTGATGTAGTCCTGCCGGATCACCTCCAACATGCTGAAGCGCGTATAGCGCATGTAGGTAGCGATGTAGGCCAGGCTAAGCGTGCCAGCCGGCAAGACTAGATGATAGAGCAAGTCGCCCACCGAGCGTCCCTGGCCGATGGTCCACATCCCCCCCGACGGGAAGAGCTTCAAACGAACCGAGAAGAAATACAGGCCGAAGATCCCTGAGATGAAAGCGGGCATGGAGATGCCGACGAAAGAAAGCCCCGTCAGGGTGAAATCCCACAGGGAATATTGTCGCAGAGCGGTGAAAACTCCTAGCGCGATGCCAAGCAATGTGCCGAAGAGGAGCGCGGCGCCGATGAGGATCAGCGTTGCCTGCAGACGTCGCCCGATGATCCAGGCGACGTCATCCCCGTTTTTGAACCGATAACCCAGATTGCCATGCAGCACCTGGTTCAGCCAACGGAGATAACGCACGGGGGCTGGCGCGTCGAGCCCCAGTCGGATTCGCAATTGTTCCATATCAGCGGGCGTCATCTCCAACTCGGGGTTGATGAAGAAATCCGTGACATCCCCCGGCGCCAACTCCGTCAGGGTGAAGATGATGATCGTCACGCTGATGAGTACAGGGATGTTGATGAGAAGCCGTCGCAGCAGATATCTGCCCATACTTCACCCACCATACATGCGGAGGGGGCGGATGATCCGCCCCCTCCCTTCGTAAGCGATCATCCTTCAGCTATTTCTCGACGCACCACCTCTCCGGATGATCTTCATACGGGCCACCACCCGGCGCCGGGAACCAGTAGAAGTCCTTGACCTTGTTGCTGGCAGCGCCGAAGCGGATGGAGGTCCACATATACCCTTCCAACGCCTCCTCGTTCTGGAAGCGACAGATCTCCCTCAGATCCTGCAGATAGGCGTCTGGGTCGATCTCCGCCTGTGCCTTCTTTAACATGGCGTCAAAGTCGGGATTCTTGTAACCCGACAGGCTACCGCCCTCAGCTCCGGGGAAGCCATCGCTGAGGTAGAAGTTCCATGGATAGTTGCCGACATTCACGCCCAGGCCGCGATAGGAGACATCCCAGCCCTTGCCGGTGTAGAATTCGGCGTTGTACGCAGGCACATCCATGAAACGCGGTGTCATCTTCACGCCGACATCCGCCAGATAGGCCTGGATAGCCTGCAGGGCGTCCTTATGGAACTGGCTGGTGTAGTAAGTCCAGGCTTCGAACTCGTAGTTGTAGTCCCATCCGGCCTCGTCCAGCAACTGCTTCGCCTTGGCCGGGTCATAGGGATACTTGTTATACTCCTTCGGCCACATGTTGGGATCCGGGGCGATGCACGGAACCACCATGGCCGTTCCCTTAAGCACCTCTTTGGTGATGGCCTCTCGATCAACGGCATACAGGAACGCCTGGCGGACGCGCTTATCCTGGAAGACTGGGTTCCGATAGTTGAAGATCAGATAGTTGGTCACGAAGGAGGGGCCAGAGAAGATCTGATACTTCGGATCCTCCTGCAGCCGTAGGGCAACGTCGCCGCTGACGTAGGTGAAGTCGATATCGCCGCTCTCCAACGCCAGCACCGCGGCCGTCTCATCCGCGAAGTACCGGTTGACGAGCTTCTCCAGTTTCGGCTTGCCGTTCCAGTAGTCCGGATTCGGCGCCAGTTCCATGAACTGGTCCTTCTCGTACTTGGAGAACTTGAACGGGCCCGTGCCGATGGGATTGGTCCACCACCAATCGGTGGTCTGCATATCAGCCGGCTTCAGGTCCTTCAAGGCGTGCTTGGGCAGGATATACGCCCCCACCATCTGATAGGGGAAGCGAGGATCGGACTGCGTTAGCTCGAACTGGACGGTGAGCTTGTCCAAGACCTTGACGCCGCTGATCTCATCCGCCTCACCCTTACTGTATGCCTCCCAACCGACGAGCTCCTTCGCCGCCGGGGTGATCCGGGCGCCAGAGTCAGGATGCCAGGCCAGCTCGAGAGTGAATTTCACGTCCTCTGCCGTGAAGGGCTCCCCATCGTGCCACTTGACGCCTTCTCGGAGATGGAAGGTCCAGACTGTGGCATCTTCGTTCGACTCCCACTTCGTAGCCAGTTGGGGGGCCAACCCGGAGACGTCCGCGTTCCAGCTCACCAGCGGCGTCCAGATCTTCATGAGCCAAGTATGACCGGCTGTGGCGAAATAGGGGATGCACTGCGGACAGCCACCAGGGCCGATATCAAAGGCGCCGATGAGAACGCCGCCGCCCTTCTCTGTAGGGGCCGCGGGCTTCTCCTCGACGGCCGGCTTCTCCGTGGGGGTCGGGGCCGCTATTGGAGCAGCCGGGGTTGCCGGCGCGCACGCGACGAGGATCATAGAGAGCATGACCAGGGAAGCCACCCATTGCCATAGAGACATCCGCTTTATCATCATGGACTCCTCCTTTGTCCTGTCCGCGAGGGAAAGTGCGGACGTTATCGATCACGAGGTACCAACGAGGTAAGGGTTCTGACGCGATCTCACCTCCTTCCTACCGAGGATCGCGAGGAAGCTACGAGATCGAGAAAGGGCCCATTGGCTTGAATCAGAATCACTCGGATACGGCATCTCGTCTGGGCCGCCGTAACTGGGCCGCACGGAGTCGCCTTTTGATGCCGCTGAAATGATCAACCAGGCGCTGTCGAGCCAGCTCGGCATCTCCGGCCTCGATCGCCTCCAGGATCTCGGCGTGATTCTTGACCTCTGCCTTCAGATCTTTGACAACGAGCACTCGTTCATCGCGCAGATTCTTGTAGACATCCCAGAACACATCCAACAGCTTTAGCAGCAGATGATTGTCGACTACCTGATAGATCACCCGATGGAAGGCCAGATCCTCCTCCAAGAACTCCTCGTCGGACTCTGCCCTCTGCCTCATCTTCTCGATCAGCTCCCGCAGCCGGCTCAGTGTCTCCTCATTCATCGCCGCGATGGCATCCGCAATGAAGCCCGCCTCCAAACGCTCGCGCACATCCAGAATCTCCCATACATCCTCGGCATCGAAGAGCATACTGTAGTTGAGATTGCGCACGATGGGGTCCAGGCTGAAGGCGTTGACATAGCGACCTTCTCCCCGGCGGGATCGGATGATGCCCAAAGACTCCAATGAACGTAACGCCTCGCGCACGACGGCCCGGCTGACATGCAATTGTTCGGCCAGTTGAGTCTCGGAGGGCAGCGGATCCCCCGGGTGTAAATCATTGGCCAGGATGTACTCCTTAATGCGTTCCTGGATCTCTTGATGGATGGATCGGGCATGGATCGGACGTAATTCCTTCATGAGTCAGCCTCGATAGGGCCTTATTCTAGCCAAAGGTTGAACAACGGGCGAAGTCTCTCGTAAGAGGTCAACTTGTCAGACAAGCAGATGTCTGCCAACCACACTGAAAGTATAACACGGAGGGGAAGCCTTGTCAAGCGCAACGTGTGCGTGCGCCAAGATCATCGATGCTATCGCGGAGGGATTTAGAGCGGCGCAGGTTATCTGATGCATTCCCCAAGGAGTAGTGGAGAGACTATAGCCCTGACATGTCAGTGGTGTCAGGGCTTTTTTGTCTGGGGCTCTGGCCGTATGCTATAATCTCGCTATGTCGACGAGATCACCACATATTGTCTCGATGCGGGGCGAGTCACGCCTGGGACTCATCCTGGCCGTACTGACGCTGCTTGTCCTCATCGCCGCGGCGCCGCTGGCTTATCCCGGCTTCATGCAAACTCACAGCGGCTTCCTTCCCGTGTACCACGCACAGGAATTGGCCGCCGGAGCTAACCCGCTCACCTGGACACCCCACATCGGCACCGACTTCGATCCCTGGCGGAGCGTCGGCCGCGTGCCATACCTGCTGGCTGCCCTCGCTATCCGATTGGGACTCGCTGGCACCGCCGCCATCCGTCTCACCCTGGCGCTGGCGTTGGCGCTGGGAGCGTGGGGAATGTACGCCTGGGCGCGCCGGCGACTGAGCGTCCAGGCCGCTTTGGTCGCCGCGCTAGC